>JBFHES010000141.1:0-12073 GCA_041584015.1 Bacteroidales bacterium | reverse complement strand
CAACAACACCTTTATAGTTCCATGTTAAGCAACTATCGCTTGACACATAAAAAGAAGTTTGGTCGCCCTCGTTAAAAGCTGCATAAACAACAAATTCCGTAGCAGAGCTATGACCACCAAGATACACCTTCCCTATTGATGAAGGGATTGTTGGATCAATTACAGAGCGCTGCTCTAGTGCTCCATTCTCATGCACAAAGAAGATTGTATCTGACTTGGCCATTACAACCGGACTCTCATCAATCTTTGAAGTCCACAAATCAAACTGACCAACTCCTTCGATAAATGATTGAACCAATTGAAAACTCTCGCCATTATCTACACTTGTATACAAGCTTGTTAAGCCAACCCAATCAACATAATCCCATTCAGATGTTACCAGATACATGGTATTAAGCATATCAGCGCGCATCACAGTTTTTCGAATACTTCCCCAATTTTGAGGATTCTCCAAGCCACTTGCAGTTTCCCAGGTGGCACCCTCATCATCGGAATAATAAACATATGGCGATTGATCAACTGCTATTAAACGCATATTCGCGCCTGCCTGAAACCTCTTTAAAAAGCCAATATGATCTATTTGAAAGTAGTCATTTAAGGAGGTCCAGTTGGAGCCATCGATATTTCCTTTCCAAATATTACCACCCTCAGAAGCCGCATAAATTGTATTATTCTGATAATCGACATCAACTGTAAGAATTCTACCAGCCTGATTATTACTGCCAAGTTCTTTCCATGTTCCTTCCAGCACTCCAGGAATTAGATCTTCGTTAGTCCTGCTTAGTTTTCCTCGATGCGAAAGTTCTTTTCTATTAGCTAAAACAGTTTGCCTTTTTGATAGCCTATTTTCTTTTTCCACTAGCCTCCAATCCTCATCTGGAGCCGAGCGGTGCATTTCTTCCATCCAGTCATCACGCTGCTGCCTGAATGTATTTTTCTCATCAACACTCATACGGTCGATAGGTCTTGGGGGCAAACCTGTTTCTTCCTTTTGAACTGCCATATAAGCAATTGTAAAAAGGACAGCAGCAATACTTAGCAAAATAAAAATACGCTTCATCATCTTCATCTGTCTCCCTTATTCAAAGCTCATTTGTTGCACCTGCACATCGTTCAGTTTACTTAAACTATTGATTAGCTTCTCGCTTTCCTCATCACTTCCATAAAGTTCAAGGATCATTAAAGCTGCATCACTTAAATTATCGACATTTAATCCCATGCGGGTCTTTATGCTACAACCAAATTTTGAGAAAATATTTTGAATTTCTTCTCCGTGCTTAACAGGATGCTCAACTAGCAGTCCTACTATTCTGATTTTATTCTCATTCATTATTTCCACTAGTTTATTAAGAAACTCATATTCTTGACCTCAATGCCTCCAATTTCATTCAATTGTTCTTGAAACTGATCCCACTGATCCGGTTTTCCTTTCAGCTGCAGAATTATAAATCCTGTACGACTGCATACATCATCGCTAAGCTCATGAAACCCCAAACGAACATTAACCAAATCTGAATTTCGTGTAATTAAACTTTGAGTTCTTCCAGCCTCTTTAATCCTATCGTTAACGCGTATTCCTAATACTCTATGCTCTTTCATCTTTTTAGTGTTGCTTTATGCAAAAATACCCATATTTAATTGCTTCAACAATGCTTTAGAACAATTTAGGAGGATATTATTCATCAAGAACTTAGCTCTTTCAGCTAAGCTGATAAATGCATTTATAGAGAAAACCGAGGACAATTAATACTTCTACGAATTCAACGTGCGAACATGTGCTGCGACTTCTTCCATTAACCAGGCAGGGGTAGATGTGGCACCGCATACACCTACAAAATTTGCATCGCGAAACCAAAGGAGATCTATCTCATCAGTTTTGGAAATATAGTAACTCATACTATTTACTGCCTTGCAAATATTAAAGAGCATTTTCCCATTTGAGCTTGATTTACCACCCACAAACAAGATCACATCATGACGACGCGCAAAATCTTCCAGCACCGGCTGCCGGTTTGCAACAGAACCACAAATGGTATTTTTTACTTCAAGCGAGGCAGTACCATTTAACTTGGTACGAATACCTGCTTCCATCTGATTGAAAGCTTCAGTATTCATTGTGGTTTGGGCAAAGAGCACAACATCTTTGTCAAGGGTCAGTTTATCAAGATCGTCCTCACTGCCCAGTACAATTGCTTTATTGTTGGTATGCCCAACCAAGCCTATAACCTCAGGATGTTCCTTTTTACCATAAATTACAACTTGCTTCTTACGGATCTCGTTACTATCGTTAGCTACTTTTTGTTGAAATTTTCGAACCACCGGACAGGTAGCATCTATAAGAGTAATGTTATTCTCGCGAGCTATTCGGTAGGTTTCTGGTGGTTCGCCATGTGCTCGTAAAAGTACAGTACAGTCTTTTAATTGAGTAAACCACTTATAATCTATAGCAATTAATCCCTTTTGCTCAAGGCGTTCCACTTCGGCAGAATTATGAACAATCTCGCCTAAACAATATAATTTCTTTTCGGTTTGGAGAACTTCCTCTGCAATATCAATCGCCTTTCTAACTCCAAAACAGAATCCTGAATGTGTATCGATATTTACTCTTAAGCTCATTGATTGGCCTGATTAGTTCGAATGATTTAAAATCTTTTCCTTATAAACATTTAGAATCCAATCCAGCTGCTCTTCTCTATTCAAATCAGAGTTATCTAATTCAATAGCATCTGCAGCTTTTCTAAGCGGGCTTTCTTCTCTATTTTGATCGATAAAGTCACGGTGATGAATATTCTTCCTGATCTCTTCAAATGTCAAATCCTTATTCTTGAGTTTTAGTTCATCGAATCTACGCTTCGCTCTTACTTCTTCAGATGCTATCATGTAGATTTTCAATTCTGCGTCTGGAAAAACCACAGTTCCTATGTCTCTTCCATCCATTACAACACCCCTGTTCTTACCCAGTTTACGCTGCAAATCTACCATCTTGTGGCGTACCACCTTCTGTTTAGAAACTAACGAAACACAGTCTGACACTTCAATATCACGAATTTCATCTTCCACATTTTGTCCGTTCAAATAAATTTCCTGACGCCCTAAATCTTCATTATATCTAAAGACGATATCGATGTGATTTAACTCAACGGTAAGCTCGTTCAGGTTTATATTAACACCATCAATTAAATCCTTTTGAATTGCCAATAAAGTTACTGCCCGGTACATGGCGCCGCTATCAACATAGGTATATTTTAGCTTTTCAGCCAGCTCTTTTGCGATCGTACTTTTACCACATGATGAGAGTCCATCAATTGCGATTATTATTTTATCGGAAATTTGATCCATGTCTAAGTTGAGTTTAATATTTAGGCAAAATATGCAAATATATTTCTACCAATCATCAGATATAAAAACAAACCTAAAATATCATTAACGGTAGTAATGAAAGGGCCTGTCGCTAATGCGGGGTCAATTTTTGCTTTGTTTAATATCAAAGGTATAAAGGTACCAAAAAAGGATGCAAACACAATAACTACAAAAAGAGCTGAGGTTACTGTTAAAGTAAGCGCCATTGAGTCGGAGAAGAAATAATTATAAGCAAAGATGAGCGAGCTACAAATGATGCCGTTCATGAAACCGACAGATAGTTCTTTCATTAATTTTCGTCCGGTACTCTCCAGCCCTAGCGTATTGTTGGCCAAGCCCTGCACAATAATTGATGACGATTGAATTCCGACATTTCCTCCCATTGCAGCAATCAATGGAATAAAAAAGGCCAGCTTCGGATAAATATTAATTTCACCTTCGTATGCACCAATAACAGATGCACCAATAATTCCACCGGCAAGTCCGATTACCAACCAGGGCAATCGTGCTCTGGTAAGCTGCATAACCTTATCCGATGATTCAACATCGCTTGTAATACCTGAAATCAACTGGTAATCCTTTTCAGCTTCTTCACGAATTACATCCACAACATCATCAATTGTAATTCTACCAACAAGGCGACCAATACTGTCTATAACCGGCATTGCAACCATGTCGTATTTATCCATAATATTACCAACTTCTTCAGCTTCCTCATCGGTTTTAACTGAGATTACATCGGTATTAATAAATGTTTCAATCTTAACATCCGGATTATTGAGCAATAACTCCTTTAGTGAAATAATACCCGTAAGCTTATCGTCTTTGTTGACAACATAAACAAAGTATATCTCTTCAACATCTTCTGCTTGAATTCTAATTTCGTTGATACAACGTTGTACATCCCAGTCTTCCTGCACACAGATGTACTCCTTGGCCATCAAACCACCGGCGGTATCTTCATCGTAATTTAGTAGGTCAACAATATCGCCGGCTTGCTCAAGGTCGTCAATATGCGAAAGGACTTCCTCCTGCTTTTCATCCGACAAATCACCAATAACATCCGCCGCGTCATCAGAGTCCATATCGGTAATAAACTGCTTTGCAATTACCTCACTTGGTAGTGCCTTAAGGAAACGCTCCCTATCGTCCTCTTCAAGCTCAATAAGCACATCAGCCGCCAGCTCGGGCTCAAGCAAGAGATACAAAAACTTGGCTTCCTCAATACTAAGTTCATCATATATATCGGCAATGTCAGCGGGGTGCAAATCTTCGAGCATCCCAATAGCAACGCGCTCATCCTGAACTTCAATCGCGCTTTTAAGCTCGTCAATATATTCTCTGGTTAATTCAAAATTTGCATCCATGCTTCGTCCTCCTCTTGCTCGTAAGCAAATGTATTAATCCTTTGCCTTATTTAATCCTGTTTCCACTTGCTGTGTAAGCAAAACAAACTCTTCAACGCTAAGTTGTTCGGGCCTTTTTGCCAGCATGTCCGGGTCAACCTCCAAATTTACTAAAATACTTTTTAAGGAGTTCCGTAATGTTTTTCTTCTTTGGTTAAACCCTTGCTTCACAATTCTCATAAAAAGCTTCTCATCACAATCCAGACTTTCGCGCTCATTTCTGCTTAAGCGTATAACAGCTGATTTCACCTTTGGCGGTGGAATAAAAACTCCTTCGCTAACTGTAAACAGATATTTAATATTGTAGAATGCTTGTAAAATCACACTCAATATGCCGTAGGTTTTTGATCCAGGTCCTGCCGCAATCCGCTCCGCTACTTCTTTCTGAATCATACCAACCACTTCATTTACCTGATTTCGATGATCAACTACTTTAAAAAATATTTGACTTGAAATATTATAGGGGAAGTTACCAATGATTGCGAAGTTTCCATCAAAGCATTCGCCTAAATTGAATTTTAAGAAATCACCTTCGATAACATTTAAAGCCGGAAACTCTTCGTGCAGAAACGCCACACTCTCTCTATCAATCTCAATAACCCGAAAATCGACATCCTTGCGCTCAAGCAGAAGCTTCGTCAATACTCCTGTACCAGGTCCAATCTCAATGATCTGACTCTGATCTAGTGATAGGCTGTCCACAATTTTATTGGCTATATTTTGATCTGCCAAAAAATGCTGACCCAGATGTTTTTTAGGTTTTACCATAAGCGCTTTATTAAAACGCGAAGGTAATGAAAAGCATTCAACCTTTACTCATTCAAAACACTCCTACATTTTGACAATCCGAATCCCTGGAGAACGAAAAAAAACCTTCATCTTTTTTTAGATGAAGGTCAATATATAAATGCTTTTAAAATCCTTTTAAATCTTGCGTATCCTAAGTTTATTAAGACTTCTTGTTTCACCAAAGAGTTCAATTGACTTATGATTATAGGCCAGTGCAGCATCTTCAGCCGTTTCGAAAGTTCCTAAATGAATCCCCTTCCTATTCTTGTATATAATGGCCATAAACTTCTTTCCGCTTCTTACTACGCCTCGGTAACCAGTTTGGTTCTCCGTCTTTTTGGTATTTCGCACCACATTCGATAAGGTAGACCATTCCAGATTCTCAACTCGATAATCAAGTTTATCTCCATTTTTAAAGCGTACCCAAAACCTTTTATCCTGACTGGGTTTTTCATGAAATTTTTCGGCTAGAATTTTTTGCAGGTAGATGGTTTCCACCTTATAACTTCCGTCAAGCTGGCGCCAGTGCTTCTGAAAAAACACATACCCATTAGAGTGAAGTCGAAGATTCTTAAGAAAATCGATCTCCTCCAGATAGGAATTATTCATAATATATTCATAACCGCGCTCATCAATCAGAGCAGTTTTCTTCGCATTTTTCAGCGTGAGTTTGTAAAGCATTGTCCTGTGTTTAAGTTTTCCAAATAACTAAAGCAAAAGTTGCTTTCCCAACCAGTGGGAACAACAGGAATTAAAAATATGTTTCGTAGCAAATTAACCTGTATTACGGCCTTCTTACCAAAAGGTTTAGATTTTTTGCAGGTTGTTTGCTAAATTCTACAAATTAAAAAAGGCCACCTTTAAGGCAGCCTTTTACTATATTGATTATCCAGTAATTCTAGTTATCATTCATCGAAATAAGAAACTCTTCATTCGACTGTGTCTTGGCCAATCTATCGCGCATAAACTGCATTGCTTCTACTGAGTTCATATCTGCTAAGTAATTTCTTAGTACCCAGATTCGGTTCAGCATGTCTTTCTCAATAAGCAGATCTTCACGACGTGTACTTGATGAAGTAAGATCGACAGCAGGATAAACACGTTTATTGGATAATTTACGATCTAACTGTAATTCCATGTTACCTGTTCCCTTAAACTCTTCAAAAATCACTTCGTCCATTTTCGAACCAGTTTCAGTAAGTGCTGTTGCAAGAATTGTTAATGATCCACCATCCTCAATATTACGTGCAGCACCGAAAAAACGCTTTGGCTTATGCAGTGCATTTGCATCCACACCACCTGATAGCACTTTACCTGAAGCAGGTGAAACGGTGTTGTAAGCTCTTGCTAAACGTGTAATTGAATCGAGAAGAATAACAACATCGTGTCCACTCTCAACTAAGCGCTTCGCTTTCTCGAGTACAATATTGGCTACTTTTACATGACGATCAGCAGGCTCATCAAAGGTTGACGAAATAACTTCAGCATTTACGCTACGAGCCATGTCAGTAACCTCTTCAGGTCGTTCATCGATAAGTAAAATCATTAAATATACTTCAGGATGATTTGCAGCAATTGCATTGGCAATTTCCTTTAGCAATACTGTTTTACCAGTTTTAGGCTGTGCTACAATTAATCCACGCTGTCCCTTTCCAATTGGCGCAAACATATCAACTACTCGTGTTGAAAGATTGTTTCTGCCTGCACCGGTGAGGCTAAATTTTGACGTTGGGAATAACGGTGTTAAGTGATCGAACGGAACGCGGTCGCGCACAATCTCAGGACTTCTACCATTAATCTGGTCAACTTTTATCAACGGAAAATACTTTTCACTCTCTTTAGGTGGTCGTATTGTTCCAGCAACGGTATCACCTGTTTTCAATCCAAATAATTTTATTTGAGATTGGCTTACATAAACATCATCAGGAGAATTTAAATAATTATAGTCAGATGAACGCAAGAAACCATAGCCATCAGGCATTATCTCAAGCACACCAGACGCGGTAATTAAACCATCAAATTCAAAATTCTTATCTGAACTTCGATCTCTCCTATCATTATCGCGAGCTCTGTCGTTATCTCTTGGTCGTGGAGCAGCTGGCTCTCTTCTTGGTGCGTCATCTTCTCTTCTATGATCAGGAGCTCTTCTTGCAGGAGCAGATTCACGCTCTCTTGGCTCACGCGGACGAACATTGGTTTCGCGCGGCTCCAAAGGCTCACGATTTATTGGTTCACGCTTTGGAGCTTCAAAAGCAGCAGGTTCGCTTTCCTTCTCAACCACTTTCTTTGGTCTTCCCGGTCTTGCTGGTTTTTCTTGTTCGTCTTTATCTTCAGTTCTTGGTGGATGTCCACCATATTCTACTTTCTCTGCGGTTTTTCTTTTGCGCTTTTTACGCTTTTGTGCAGCATCATCTTCAGCAGTAGCATCTTTTGTAGTTTCTACTTTCGCCTTATTTTTAGTTGACGCCAATATAGCTTGTTGATCTAAAATCTTGTATACTAGATCTTGCTTCTTAAGTGAAGTTGCATTTTCAACTTGTAACTCTTCTGCAATCTTCCTTAACTCTGAAACAAGTTTCTGGTTTAACTCGAGAATATCGTACATAAAAAAATTTGATTGAAATTATTTTCGATTGATAAAAAAATCTGGAAACAATTATTGTGATTATTTGATTTTGGGTTTTGTTTTCTCTTCCCCCGATTCTTCAGGCCCCTTAAATCAGACGCAATTATACGTAATTCCAATGAATTAGCAAAAAAAAAGATTTTTTTATTCAAATTATTTTTTTTAGAAAAATATATGTATAATTTTACCATGGAAGGGAAAACATTTGCAAACTACTGTAAGACAGGTGCTTACAACAAAAACAGGAGATTTTCCTAAATGAGACAGCTAAAAATAACAAAACAGGTTACAAATAGAGAAACACCGTCGCTGGATAAATACTTGCACGAAATAAGCAAGGTTGAACTAATTACTGCGGAGGATGAGGTTGCCTTGTCTAAAAGAATTAGCGCTGGAGATGACAAAGCACTAGAGAAGCTGGTAAATGCCAACTTACGTTTTGTTGTATCTGTCTCAAAACAATATCAAAATCAAGGATTAAGTTTACCCGACTTAATCAACGAAGGTAATCTGGGATTAATTAAGGCAGCCAGGCGCTTTGATGAAACAAGAGGATTTAAATTTATTTCTTACGCCGTATGGTGGATTCGTCAATCAATATTACAAGCACTCGCTGAACAAGCAAGAATTGTGCGATTACCATTAAATAAGATTGGTAGTTTAAATAAAATTAACCGAACGCTTTCGTTGCTGGAACAGCGCTTTGAGCGTGAACCGACTGCTGATGAAGTTGCTGTTGTTCTTGAAATTGCTCCACGTGATGTTAAAGAGGCCATGCGACATTCCGGCAGACACGTATCAATGGATGCCCCTCTAGCCTCTGACGAGGATGGTAACCTCTATGACATTTTATTAAAGGAGGACTCGAATTCTCCTGATAAAAACCTGCTGAAAGAATCACTTCAAAAAGAAATTGACAGGGCTATTACAACGCTCACCTATCGTGAAGCATATGTGCTAAGACATTACTTTGGCTTGAACGGCAGACCGGCTTCAACACTTGAAGAAATTGGAGAAGCATTAGACTTAACACGCGAAAGAGTTCGGCAGATTAAAGAACGTGCCATTAAAAGACTCAAAGGAACTTCGCGGAGTAAAATTCTTAAATCGTACCTGGGTTAGGTTCTCACGCTCAGTTTCCTTTTCTTTCTAAAATACATTTCTAGCGATATTGCTGAATAGTTTTACTTTTGCAGCATAATTTATGGTGATGGATAAAAAACTAAATAAAGATTTAATCGACGATCTTTCTTCAAAAGATAATTCGTTAATAAATAAAGCACTAAAAAAGCTTCGAAAGAGTGGCAACGTGGCCTACCTGCCGTATGTCTTCGCAATATTTGATACAGCAAAAGATCAATCAATTCTCAATGAATTGGAGTATTTTTTAAGTGATGTAAAAAATGAACATGCAAAACCATATTTCGTTGAGCGCATAACAAATAACGATACTGGCTTAAAGCAAATTCTTACCGCCTGCTGGAGCAGCGGAATAAATTACACCAGCGATCTGGATACATTTGTAAATGCTTTCATTCGTTGCGACATTATCATTGCACTAGAGGCTTATTCTGTTATTGAAGAATGGGCTGAGTTTTTGGACAATGATACGGCTAAATCGTTCTACCAGCAATTAAACAAAGCAAGCGCAAACATGGAATCTACCAAGCAGTCTATGGCAATTGCATTGTGTGACACATTAAAAAGATAGGCATAAAAAAAGCCGCTAATGCGGCTTCTATCATATGTAGCTTTTAAATATCTTATTCAAGGCTTGAAAAGTACTTCATAAACTGAGCTCTTTCATAAACAGCAGGATTACTGCTCTTACCATAACTCATTATACCTCTAATTTCATTAATACTCGTGTAGCCCTTTTCATCCATCCAAGCATTCATTTCAGCTAAAATCTTTTGGATCTCATCAATGCCTTTTTTGTAAAGGACTGAACACACCTGAACAGTTGTAGCTCCAGCTAACAGTAATTTAATTGCTGCCCTGCCATCGTGCACGCCAGTTGATGCAGAAAGATCAACATGCTGAACTTTCTCTGCAACAATACCGATCCAACGTAAGGTATTTCGTATATCATTCTCTGAACTTAATACGGAGGATGAAGTAAATGAAAGGCTATCAATATCAATATCCGGCTGATAAAAGCGGTTAAACAGCACCACGCCGTTTACTTTACGATGATATAGTTTGTCAACTAAATTTGTAAGGTTCGAAAAGTGCGATCCAATTTTAACAGCAACAGGGATAGAGATAAGCGCCTTAACTTTCTCAACAATATTTAAATACACCTCTTCAACATCAAGCGAAGGTATTTCATTATTAGCAGTAACTACGTGTATGTTAAGCTCCAAAGCATCAGCTCCAGCGTTCTCTATTTTGGCTGCAAAGTCAATCCAGTCGTCTGCCGAGATACAATTGATACTAGCAATGATGGGAATATTTACTTCCTTTTTTGCATCTTCAATCAGGCTTAGATAAGCATCCAGCGAATTACTTTTGGTATAGGATCTAATATAATCTTCAGCTTCAGGATAATCCTCACTTTGATTAATAACGTGACCAGCTTCATAATTAATTTGTTCCTCGAAAAGCGATTTTAACACCACAGCTCCTGCTCCGGCAGTTTCAATCTTCTTAATTTTCTCAACTGAATTTGAAAGCCCTGAACTGCTTACGACAATTGGGTTTTTAAGAGTTAATCCGAGATATTTTGTTTCAAGGTTTATCATTAGATTTTATCTTTTTCGAGTTATTATTATACGAACAAATATAGGAATTAAACAATTTAGATTTTTTACAAATTATCCGCTTATTCCTGCATAATTGCGTGCTCCGAAAATTGAACTACCTACTCTCACCATGGTACTACCTTCCTCAATTGCAATTTTAAAATCGCCGGACATGCCCATTGAAATCTCTTTAAAATGAGGATGCGTTGAAAATTGATTTTCTTTCAACCGTTGAAAAAGTTTCGTTAGGGATTTAAACTCCGCTCGCACTTGATCTTCATCTTCAGTAAAAGTTGCCATTCCCATTAACCCAACCGGGTTTACGTGCTCAAGTGTCTTGAACTCTTCCGAATCTATTAGAGCGACCAGTTCTTCGGCATTAAATCCGAATTTGCTTTCCTCTTGGGCAATATGTACTTGAAACAGAAAGTCAATACAACGATGGTGCTTTGCTGCTTCTTTATCAATTTGCTTTAATAACTTTAGGCTATCAACCGCATGAATTAAGGCAACAAACGGTGCTATATACTTCACCTTATTAGTTTGCAAATGGCCTATCATATGCCATTCAATATCTTTATTTAGCTCTTGATGCTTGCGACTTAACTCTTGAGGTTTATTTTCTCCAAAACAGCGTTGCCCAGCTTTGTATGCTTCAAGTATGAGTTCGTTTGGTTTGGTTTTAGATACTGCTACAAGCTTAACTCCTTTGGGAATATCTTCCTGTACGAGTCTTAAATTATCTGCAATATTCATGATAACACTTTAATATTTTAAACGAAGCTATCTTCAGGTAGCTAGAAATAAGAAACCCCGGCAAAATGCCGGGGCTTCAGAAATATGATTATAATTTGATTACTTGATCAAATTAACTTTTTGAGTTGTTGTTTCGTTTCCGTTTACAACTTTAACGAAATAGGTTCCGTTTGAATAAGCACTTAGGTCTAATTGAGCTAGGTTACTTGCATTCTCAACAGAAGCAACTAATTCACCAACGATGTTATAAACACGGATTGAAGCACCTTCAGAATTTGCAACGTTAATTACACTTGTTGTTGGGTTAGGATAAATTACTAATTCAGAAGCTTCAGTTGTAGCTACATTGTTAGTTCCTTCGAATACATAGATATTACTGTACATTGGGTTAT
>JBFHES010000140.1:0-12082 GCA_041584015.1 Bacteroidales bacterium | reverse complement strand
GCTTTTTTTGGTCCGGTGATTATGGAATTATACACGGTTAATTTCTGACCAGTTCCGTGGGTTGATAGAACCGGCCAAAACCTGGCTAAATCTTTATAAGAGGGAATTATCTTCTCAATGCCGGCAATAACAATATGTATTCTTGGAAAAGCCATGGTCATTAAGCCATTTCCTTCGTTTTCGGTAAGAGCAATTCCTCCAATATCGGGTAAAAGAAAATTGGCACCAGTAAAACCAACATCAGCAGTTACAAATTTTTCGCGAAGCCGTGCTCTCACAAAAGCTGTAAGTTCTTCGGGTGTACTTTTTAAAGGTGTTTCAAACTTTTCGTTAAACAGCTCGGCAACATCCTCTTTAGATTTATGCATTGCTGGTGTAACAATATGGTAAGGTTTTTCGCCGGCTACCTGAACTATAAATTCACCCAAATCTGTTTCAACAACTTCAATATTATTTTCTTCCAGATGATCGTTTAGCTCTATCTCTTCGGTTGTCATAGATTTGCTCTTGACAACCAATTTTACTTGCTCATCTTTTAGGATAGGAATTAACTGATCTATTAATTCTTTTTCATCTTTGGCCCAGTATACCTCTCCCCCATTGCTCTTAAAATTACTTTCAAACTCAATCAGGTATTTATCCCAATTCTGAAGTACTTTTTCCTTAAGATAAGATGTACGCTGTTTAGCTAAATCAATATTAACAAATTCATTCATGCCTCGAGAAACAGCAGCATCATATTGCTTCATGTTAAAGCGAATGGTTTTTCTGTGCTGTTTATCAAATGCCTTGTTTTCGGCATCGACTTGAAATTTTTTGCTGATACTCATTTAGTACTTTGAGAAACTATTTATTAAATGAATTTATTTTGCTAGCGGAATTTTATTTACTCTGGCAATATGTCGACCACCTTCAAACCCGGTAGTTAAAAATTTATCGACAATTGCTTTCGCTTTTTCAATTGAAATGTAGCGAGCTGGAATTGAACAAACATTTGCATTATTATGTAATCTTGCCATTTCTGCCAATTCAATTTCCCAACATAAAGCCGAACGAATTCCTTGATGTTTATTTGCCACCATATTAATTCCATTTCCACTTCCGCATAAAGTAATGCCAAAATCAGCGTTTCCATTTTCAACACTTGCTGCCATCGGATGAGCATAATCCGGATAATCGCAACTTTCTGTAGAATTGGTTCCAAAATCTTCAATTTCGTATCCTTTACTTTTTAAATAGTCGATTAATACAATTTTGGTATCAAATCCTGCATGATCGCAAGCGAGAGCAATTCTTTTATTCATTTTTTAAACTTTTTGCAAATGTATATAAATATCAGAAGTTAAGATAAATAAGTCTGTTTTATAAAGCATAAAAGCCGCTGAGAATCGAATATTTAATATTTCATGGTCATTTGTACATCAATATTAAATTCTAAACCGCTTAAATATTTTCATTTTTTTTGCTGAATTAAAAAAATGCTAATTCTTCAATTTTATACTTTATCAGTTAAACTATTTTTCCTCTGATTAAGAAATCTAAATTTTACCGAAATAAATTTCCACCTCACATAATTTTTCTGAGAAGAAGAAAATATAAAACACAGCTTTCATATTTTTAAAAATATGAAAGGCAAAAATACAAAAGCCTATCATATCTACTTATTTATATATATTGTTTGAAAACACAATTTTATTCTTTTTAGATGATAACCATTTGAACTCATTTAAATTAACAACTTTTACAGTTATTAACACCCCTGTTGTTAGCTTATGTTAACTACTTCACAACTAAAAATGAAAAAAATATTTGCATTGTATTGGTCCTATCTTGGATACAAATTTTAAACTTATCAGGCAACTTTATTTGTTAGTTCAGAGCACTTAATTTATGAACACTTCACACACGATAATTGAAGAAAATAATCTCATCTAAAAACATAAAATTAGCTATTAACCGATTGTTAATATCATTTGTAAATACCACCTAATAAATGGGCTAACAACAATAGCATATGTTAATAATACACTGTAAAGTTTTTAGATTGATAGAAAACAAATAAATTGCCTTTATTTTGCAAACAGTATGAACCGATTATTAATAATATCATATATTATTTAAATTACTTATTTATTATTAATTGTATGTTAGTTAAAGAAACAGACCTTATCGAAAAAGGATTTTTAGATATAAAGATTGACGACTCTTTAAACCTGGTTGAAGAGATAAATAAATTGAAAAAAGAAAAGAATGCAGTAATTCTTGGTCACTATTACCAAACCGGCGATATTCAGGATATCTCAGATTTTGTCGGTGATAGTTTAGCCCTCTCGCAACAAGCGGCCAAAACCGATGCTGATATGATTGTTTTTGCCGGTGTGCACTTTATGGCGGAAACAGCTAAAATATTGGCGCCCGAAAAAAAGGTACTGCTTCCTGATTTAAAGGCTGGTTGTTCGTTGGCCGAATCGGCTCCGGCGGATAAATTCAAACTTTTCAAAGAGCAACATCCCGATCATCTTGTAATTTCTTACGTAAATACATCGGCGGCAATAAAGGCGTTAACCGATGTGGTTTGTACATCAACAAATGCCAAGCAAATTGTTGATAGCTTTCCGAAAGATCAGAAATTAATATTCGCTCCTGATAAAAACCTGGGAAATTATATCAACAGCGTAACAGGCAGAGATATGGTTTTATGGGACGGAGCTTGTCATGTTCATGAACAATTTAGTCTTGAAAAAATATTAAAACTTAAGGCTGAAAATCCAGATGCTGAAATTTTAGCGCACCCGGAATGTGAGAAGCAAGTGCTTCTGGTTGCCGATCATGTTGGATCAACTTCGTCAATTTTAAGTCACACAATAAACAGCGAAAAGAAGAAGTTCATAGTAGCAACTGAATCCGGTATCATTCATCAAATGCAAAAATCGAATCCGGAGAAGTTGTTCATTCCTGCGCCACCAAACGATTCTACATGCGCTTGTAATGATTGTAATTTTATGAAATTAAACACGCTTCGTAAATTATACCTGTGCATGAAATACGAATTGCCGGAAGTAACTTTAGAGGAAGATTTAAGAATTTTGGCTGAAAAACCAATTCGCAGGATGCTTGAAATATCTGAAAAACTTGGCTTATAATGCTGCAAACAAAATATCTGATAACTATTTTTTTGTTGATAAGTGTGCTTACATCACTTGGTCAACAAAACGATACATTGCCCAATGGTTATACATTTTACTATTATCCGAATAACAGAATTTCAAGCGAAGGAGTTATTCAGGATAACAAACCAAATGGTTATTGGAAAACCTATTATCCTGATGGAGTTATAAAAACAGAAGGCAATAGGCAAAATTTTGAGTTGGAAGGTGAGTGGATATTTTATGACGGTGAAGGCGATACGACTGAAATTATTAATTATCGGAAAGGCAAAAAGAATGGCTACTATTCAAAGTTTAAATACGAGAAAGATGATGATGGTGTAAAGTCTGGTGGATTGATTTCCAGGGAATTGTTTGTAAAAGATACCCGTGAGAATAAATCGTATTACTTTGAAGATGGCTATTTGCGTTACGAGTTTAAATTCAAGAATGGTCGTAAACACGGGCTGGGAAAGGAGTTTAATAGCGAAGGCCGCATCATTACCTATTATCAGCATCGAAATGATGTGATCATAAAAAAAGTAAAAATTAATCGTTACGACGATCAGGGATTAAAGCAAGGGCAGTGGATTAACTATCATCCAAATGATAGGGTGCATATTGAAGCTAATTACCTGAACGATAAACTACATGGTTATTATAAAGAGTACGATATTAAAGGCCAGTTGAAAAAGAACATCAGGTATTTTAATGGCGAAATTAGAGAAACAAATCTGAAAGCAATACCCGATATTGAAATCAAAAATGAATATTACAGCAACGGTAAATTAAAATCTTCAGGAGGCTATCGCGATACGGTTCCGGTTGGAAAACACAAGGGCTTTGATGAAAATTCTGAAACCATGTTCAGTACCAACTACGATGATTACGGCAATGTAATAAGCAAGGGAGTTGTTAATGATGATGGTAAAAAAGATGGAAAGTGGGAGTTCTATTATCCAAGTGGTGAGCTTAAATCTGCAGGTAAATATAAAAATGGCCGAAAGAGTGGTAAATGGACTTTTTATTTCATTGAAGGAGGAATAGAGCAAAAAGGAAATTATAAATCCGGACGATATAATGGCGAGTGGACCTGGTATTATGATACCGGTGAAGTGAAGCGGGTTGAGCATTACAGCCAAGGTAAGGAAGATGGATTTTGTACTGAATACCTGCGTAATGGAGATAAAATTGAATACGGAGAGTATGTACTCGGACTGAAAGAAGGAGAATGGGTTAACAACGTTGGAGGGCACTATGAACAAGGCATTTATAAAGATGGTTTAAAAGAAGGCGATTGGAAATACTATTATTCGGATGAAAAACTTAAATTTGAAGGAAGTTTTATTCAAGGTCAAGAAGATGGAAAGCATAAATGGTATTTCGAAAATGGAAATTTAGAGGAAGAACGTTTTTATGTTTTTGGGAGTAGAGAAAAAAATTGGAAAAAGTACAACGAAGATGGAACCTTATTCATGACTATCTCGTTCAGGAATGACAAGGAATACAAGATCAATGGAAAAAAGATCGACGATCAAAAACAAAAAGAGGAAAAATAATGACGCCGGCAAATTCACAATATAAGTTTCTAGTTGTTGATGATAACAAAATCAATCAGTTAGTAATTGGTAACAAGCTAAAATCAATCAATCAACTTGTAGAGTTTGCTGATAATGGAAAAGAAGCAGTTGCCAAATTTGTTGAAGAATCATACGATATTGTTTTAATGGATTTAATGATGCCGGTTATGGACGGCTTCGAAGCAACCATAAACATTAAAGCCACCGAAAAAGGAAAAGCCATTCCTGTTATTGCTGTTACTGCTGATACCCTTGAATCTGACAGAAAAAAATGCTTTGAAGTTGGTATGTCAGGATATTTAAACAAACCCTTTGAATTAAACCGTCTTCAAAGAATATTAGCCGATCTGGGTTATAAAATTTAGTAAATGAGCGAAGAGTTTGATTTTAGAGAACAGCAATTTTCCAACACAGATAGAGATTTTGAAAAACAACTAAGACCCATTGAGTTTAGCGACTTTAGCGGTCAGGATAAAATAGTTGAAAATTTAAAGATATTTGTAAAAGCTGCGATTATGCGCGGCGAAGCACTGGATCATGTTTTATTGCATGGCCCTCCTGGATTAGGTAAAACCACCTTGGCCAATATCATCTCAAACGAAATGGATGTAAGCTTAAAAGTTACATCCGGTCCCGTTTTGGATAAACCCGGAGATTTAGCCGGCTTACTTACCAATCTTGAAAAGTACGATGTACTGTTTATCGATGAGATTCACCGTTTAAGTCCGGTTGTAGAAGAATACCTCTATTCGGCAATGGAAGATTTCAAGATTGATATCATGATTGATAAAGGACCAAGTGCCCGATCAATTCAATTGGAATTAAATCCGTTTACGCTGGTAGGAGCTACAACACGTTCTGGTTTGTTAACAAGCCCGCTCCGTGCTCGATTTGGTATTAACTCACATCTGGAGTATTACGATGCAAGCGTTTTAACGGGCATAGTGAAACGATCGGCTACTATATTAGATGTTCCTATAAATGACGATGCCGCGTTCGAAATTGCGTCTCGGAGCAGGGGAACACCGCGTATTGCAAATTCACTTTTACGAAGGGTTAGAGATTTTGCCCAGGTGAAAGGTAATGGAAAAATAGATATTGAAATTACTCGCTTTGGTTTAGAAGCCTTAAACATTGATACGCATGGTTTAGATGAAATGGATAATCGCATTTTATCTGCAATTATCGATAAATTTAAGGGCGGACCAGTTGGTATAACAACCATTGCCACGGCCGTTAGCGAGGATGCAGGAACCATAGAAGAAGTTTATGAACCATTCTTGATAAAGGAAGGATTTATAAAACGAACACCCCGTGGCCGTGAAGTCACCGATTTGGCCTACACACATCTTGGAAAGAGCAAATACGATCAACCCGGCTTATTGTTTTAGGAGCTAGGTTATGCTACCCTATCTGCCTGTTGGCATTTTTCCTAACTAAACAGGGAAAGACTTTACATTGTATGTTACTATGCCACGAAGCTGATTCTTCTACATGCTTGTAAGAAGGAGTTAGAGGCTCAATCTTATAAAAAATTAATTCCTCAATATTCAAATTGCAAAGGTTTGCAGCGGCTCTTTGGCCATCAAAATCTTAATATAAAAGCACTTAATTAACGTAAAGTTAATATAGATTCATTTTTTTTATATTTCTTTGCACTCGGAGAAAGTTGTGTTTGTTCGAAAATCAAACACTTGTAAATCAAGACATTAAGTTTTTTTTAGAATTTTCGATATTATTGAATTAGTATGGGATACTTAGATATAAAAAAGAATCAATTAATAAATTTGGAATATTCATTGGGTGCTGAATTGCTGCGTTCTAACCGTGCAGGATCTTATGCCAATACCACTGTAATATTCTCAAATACACGTAAATATCACGGACTTTTAGTATGTCCGGTACCTGAGTTAGATAATGATAATCATGTTTTATTATCTGATATTGATGAGACGGTTATTCAGCGTGGTGCAGAGTTTCATTTAGGCATTCATAAATATCCAGGAAATGTATGGGCGCCAAAGGGACATAAATACGCAATGGACTTTAAGTTAGATCCAATTCCATCGATAACTTACAGGGTAGGAGGGGTTAAGCTTAAAAAGGAAATTATTCTGATAGGTAGCGAAGAGCGCATCCTCATCCGTTATACATTATTGGATGCGCATAGTCCAACTACATTGCGATTGCAGCCATTTTTAGCTTTCAGAAATATTCATAAGTTAAGTAAGCAAAACTTATATGCTAACACCAGATACCAAAAAGTACCTCATGGAATTAAAACCAGAATGTACGACGGTTATCCTGAGTTATTCATGCAAGTTTCTAAGAAGAGCGAGTTTGTAGGATCACCCGATTGGTATCGTGATATTGAGTATATAAAGGATCAGCGCAGAGGATATGATTATCAGGAAGATTTGTTCGTTCCTGGATTTTTCGAGTTCAGCATAAAAAAAGGCGAAAGTGTAATTCTTTCGGCTGGAACCAAACAAACTACAGTAACATCACTCGTAAAACAGTTCGATACTGAATCGAAAGTGCGTGTTCCAAGAAACAGTTTCGAAAACAATCTTAAAAACGCGGCGCAACAGTTTATTGTAAATAAAGGAGACAAGACTGAAGTTATAGCCGGTTTCCCATGGTTTGGTAGAATTGGTAGAGATACTTTTATTTCTTTACCTGGTTTAACCCTATCAACCGGTAATAGTAAGTCATGCAAAGCAGTACTGGATACCATGTCGGCTGAGCTAAATGGTGCTTTATTTCCAAATACAGGATACAACGGCAATGTTGCATATAATTCTGTAGATGCACCACTTTGGTATTTTTGGTCGGTGCAACAGTATGCAAAAAAGGCAAGAAAATATACCGAGGTCATCAATAACTACTGGCCAAAAATGAAGGACATCCTTCAGGGTTTTAAAGAAGGTACTCTGTTTAACATACACATGCGAGAAAATGGCCTTATTTGGGCAGGTGTCGATGGCATGTCGGTGAGTTGGATGAATGCAGTTAGCAGCAACGGACCTGTAACTCCTCGTATTGGTTATGCAGTTGAGGTAAATGCGCTTTGGTACAATGCAGTTATGTTTGCCTTAGATATAGCAAAACGTGCCAAAGACAAAGCGTTTATTGAAGAATGGAAAGAAATGCCTGATTTAATAGCTAAATCGTTTAAGCAAGTGTTCTGGAATAGGGACAGAGGTTATTTAGCTGATTATGCAGATGAACAAAAAACAGATTGGGCCGTTCGACCTAATCAACTTTTTGCAATATCATTACCATATCCGGTTTTACAAGCAGAAAAATGGAAATCCATTATTGATGTAGTAGAACGCGAATTAGTAACAGTTAAAGGCTTAAGAACCTTATCACCTAAACATCCCGATTATAAAGGAATTTATAGTGGTGATCAAATTACAAGAGACAATGCCTATCATCAGGGTAGTGTATTGCCTTGGCTGCTGGGGCACTATGTAGAGGCCTATTTAAAGATACATGAGCAATCAGGTGTAGGGTATGTAAAGAAACTTTACAAGGGATTTGAGATGGAAATGGGTCATCATGGTTTGGGTACCATTTCTGAAGTTTATGATGGCGATCCGCCACATCTTCCATCAGGTGCTATTTCACAGGCTTGGAGTGTAGCAGAGTTGTTACGAATAAACGATTTGATTAAGACTTACGAAAAGAAGAAATAAATGAAGGTATTAATGTTTGGGTGGGAATTTCCGCCCCACATTACAGGAGGATTAGGAACAGCTTGTTACGGACTAACCCGTGGGCTGGCTCATCACGATACAGACATAATGTTTGTAGTGCCAAAGGCATATGGCGATGAAGACGAATCTTTTCTGAAGTTAGAGCAAGCGGAAGGAAAAGCAATCACAGAAAAAATATTTAAGAACAAGGAATTTTGGGAACGACTTACCTATGTTGAGGTAGGTTCTAATCTTATTCCGTATCTATCACCAGAAGAATACGAAAACCTATTAACAGAGGATACACTTCACAAGAATCAGGAAGTTGACTCGGTGTTTGGAGGTAACTTTAAATTCTCTGGCAAGTATGGAAAAAACCTTATGGAAGAGGTTTCGCGTTATGCGTTGCTGGGATCTGTTATTGCTTCTGAAAACGAATTTGATGTAATACATGCCCACGATTGGCTGACTTATAAAGCTGGTATTGCTGCCAAAGAAATATCAGGAAAACCATTAGTGGTGCATATGCATGCTACAGAATATGATCGTACGGGCGAAAATGTTAATACGATTGTGTACGAGATTGAGAAGGAAGGTATGATGGCAGCCGATAAGGTAATTGCTGTTTCCAACCTCACCCGTAAGATTGTAATAGAAAAGTACGGCATTGATGCCAATAAAGTAGTAACGGTTCACAATGCAGTTGAACCGGTTGAAACTACATCTGAGTTTAAGTACAATAAAGGTGTTAAAGAGAAGATTGTTACATTTTTAGGAAGAATCACCTTCCAAAAAGGACCGGAGTATTTTGTTGAAGCTGCAGCTAAAGTGCTGGAGAAATACGATAATGTGCGATTTGTTATGGCCGGAAGCGGCGATATGATGAACAAGATTATTAAACGAGTGGCAGCTTTAGGAATTGCAGATAAATTTCATTTTGCTGGTTTCCTTAAAGGCGACGAAGTGCCAGATATGTTCGACATGAGCGATGTATATGTGATGCCATCGGTTAGTGAGCCATTTGGTATTTCACCATTAGAGGCAATGCGCTCAAAGGTTCCGGTAATTATTTCAAACCAGTCAGGCGTTTCTGAGATTTTAAAGCATGCCGTGAAAGTTGATTTCTGGGATGTGGATGCCATGGCGGATGCAATTTATGGACTATTAGCTTATGATGGATTACAAGACATGTTCAGAAGTCACGGTAAAGAAGAAGTAGATAGTTTGAAGTGGGAAAATGCTGCTTTAAAAGTTAAAGATGTTTATCAGGCAGCCATAGATTTAAAAAAATAGAAAGGACTATATATGAAGGCAATTAGTTTATATTTTCAAGTACATCAGCCGTTTCGATTAAGAAGATACAGGTTTTTTGATATAGGAAATGAGCATTATTATTTCGATGATTATTCCAACAGGACCATCATGGAAAAGGTGGCTAATAACTGTTATCTTCCGGCTAATAAGTTGTTACTCGATCTTATTAAGCAACACGGAAAACAGTTCAAGGTAACTTTCTCAATTACTGGTTCGGCCATGGAGCAATTCGAAAAATATGCTCCCCAGGTATTGGCTAGTTTTAAAGAATTAGCGGCAACGGGTAATGTTGAATTTTTAGCCGAGACCTATGCGCATTCTTTATCGTCTTTAAAGTCTGAAAAAGAATTTAAAGAGCAAGTAATGTTGCACAGTGCTAAAATGAAAGAGCACTTTAATATCACTCCAAAGATTTTCAGAAACACCGAGCTAATCTATTCTGATGAAATAGGTGCTATGGTTGGAAAGCTTGGTTATAAAGGCATTTTAACCGAAGGAGCGAAACATGTTTTAGGTTGGAAAAGCCCGAACTTTGTGTATGCAAATGCCATTAATCCAAAGGTTAAAGTATTGCTCAAGAATTTCAGAATGAGCGACGATATTGCTTTTAGATTCTCGAATCAGGGATGGGGCGACTGGCCTTTAACAGCCGATAAGTTTGTTGATTGGATTAAGAATATGGATGAACAGGAAGATCTGCTCAATCTGTTCATGGATTATGAAACGTTCGGAGAACATCAGAATGCTGAAACAGGAATCTTCGACTTTCTGAAAGCATTTCCAACACAGATCATCAACAACAGTAACATTAAATTTACAACACCATCAGAGGCCATTAAGCAATTTGATGTGGTGGCACCAGTGCATGTTCCGAATACAATATCATGGGCCGACGAAGAGCGTGATCTTACAGCCTGGCTGGGAAATGAACTGCAGGATGAAGCTTTTGATAAACTGTATTCATTGCAAGAACAGGTTCAGAAATGTACGGATGAAAGCATCAAGCGCGATTGGTTATTTTTACAAACCAGCGATCATTTTTACTACATGTGTACCAAGTGGTTTTCCGATGGCGATGTGCATAAATATTTTAATCCGTATAACTCACCGTACGATGCCTTTGTAAATTATATGAATGTACTCAGCGATTTTATTTCGCGGGTAAATGAGCTCTGTCCTTGTGAAAATTTTGATGATTTATCGCTTGAAGAACTGGAGCGAAAAACCAAAAGTTACCAAGCTGCCTTGCGCAAAATGAAGGCAAAAGCAAAAAAATAGAAAAATTTCCGGCCAAAGCCGGATTTTTTTTGTTTCATCGAAAACGTTTGCAATATATCTCATTGAGAAATTGATAAATTCTACCTTTTTTTAATTGAAATAATGTTGCAAATTTGTTTGCCCTGAACAAAATATATTCAGGATAAAACAAGAAATATCAGTAGTTTATAGAAAAAGCAAAATATGAAAAATAAAGAATATACACCCGATATTATTATTGAGAGTAGTTGGGAAGTTTGTAATAAAGTTGGTGGTGTACATACAGTTCTAAAAACAAAGGCAAATGCCATTGTTGATGAAATGGGAAACAATCTGATAATGATTGGACCAGATGTGTACCGCGACTCGGCAAATCACCCAGAATTTACAGAAGAACCAGAGTTGTTTGCCAGCTGGCAACGTGCTGCTCGTCAGCAAGGGTTAAGTGTAAGAGTTGGTAGATGGAATATTGAAAGCAAGCCAATTGTTATCATGGTTGACTTTACGCCTTTTATTTCGCAGAAAGATGAGATTTTTGGACATTTCTGGGAGCGATACAAGGTTGACTCAATTGCTGGTAAGTGGGATTACATTGAGCCTGTATTGTTTGGATACGCCTCTGGAAAGGTAATTGAAAGCTTTACACAGTTTCATTATACCTTAAAAACAAAAATTGTTGCTCAGTTCCACGAATGGCTTACCGGAGCAGGAATTTTGTATTTAAATGAGTTTGCCCCAAATATAGCAACCGCCTTTACGGCACATGCAACAATTCTTGGAAGAACATTGGCTGCCAATGGTTATCCCTTGTACAATAAGTTAAAGAAGTTCAATGTGGCCGATATGGCTAAAGAGCTCAATATTGTTGCAAAGCAATCTGTTGAAATGATATCTGCAAATACAGCGGATGTGCTAACAGCGGTAAGCGAGCTAACAGCTAAAGAATGCAAGCAGTTTCATGGAAAAAAAGTAGATACGGTTACACCTAATGGTTTTGAAGATAGCTTTGTTCCGAAAGATAATTATGATGCTAAACGCACTGTTGCCCGCGAGAGACTTATTAAAACTGCAGCCTTAATTACCG
>JBFHES010000139.1:0-12136 GCA_041584015.1 Bacteroidales bacterium | reverse complement strand
GTTATAACACCAGCCTCGCTATTCCAAAATGAACAAGTTACTGTAGAAGCTGCGCTCAAACCACAACCGTCTTGTGGGGCCAGCCATTCAGCTACAGAAAGGTTTGCAGTACTTGTTGCATTAATAGTGTTAATACTTGCAAGTCCATTGGTGCTATAGTTTGGCGAGCCAAAAGCATAAGTTACTACGCCATCATATATTACACCATCAACACATAACTTATAAGTCATCGTTTCGCCTGAAGCAAATCCATCAAGCGTACCAGCACCCTGAGCACCCCAAACAGTAATAGGAGATAGGCCACCCAAGTATTGCACATATCCTGCGTTACGGGCAAATCCTAATGAATCGTAAAAAGCACCGATGAATACTTCAGTAGCGTAGGTAGTTGGATCAATACCATCAACTAACACAGTACCGTTTACCAGAACTGTAGCATTACTACCAGTGTTCCAATAGTACCAGTCGCAGGCACAACCACAGGATACCTGGGCATTCAGGTTAGCTGAAAACAGCGTGAAAACCAGCATGGTGCTAGCTAGAAATTTAAGGAATGTAGAACCTTTTCTCATAATATTTAGTTTAAAATTTATTATTTTTTTCGCAAATATATTAGTTTCTCTTTATTAAGCAGGTATTTGCAGTATTTAAAGCCATGAATTTATCAACATCATCAAGTTGATGACAAGATGCCCCCCTCAATGGTTGCTTGAAATTTCATCTAATTTCTAAATTTAACTATAAATTTAGAAACCGATAATAAATCATGGACCATTGTCCAATTGCTCAAACCTAAATGGCTATTATTTCTAAGGTTGATTTTCTTATTCCTCATTGAAAAATTCTTTCTTAAAATTAACCAAAAAAATCTTTTCGCTTGCTCTGGTAAAACCTGTATACAACCACCTAAGGTATTCTTTCGAAAGTGTTTCGTCAGGCAGATAACCTTGATCAAGGTAAACATGTTTCCATTGTCCACCCTGTGCTTTATGACAGGTTATAGCGTAGCCAAACTTTACCTGCAAGGCATTAAAGAAGGGATCTTCTTTTACCTTTTTAAATCGCTTGGCTTTTCCGGAGATGTCTTCATAATCTTCCAGAACACCATAGAATAGTTTTTTGTTATCTTCAGAAGTAAGGGAGGCCGATTCAGCTCCAATGGAATCCATTAACACCTTTACATCCAATTCTAAATTATCGTAGTCGAGCATTCTTACGGTGAGGTCGGCAAAGCGAAAGCCATAGCGTTCTTCGTAGCGCCTGACCTTTAGAATTTCGACAATATCGCCATTTGCGATGAAACTTACATCGGCATTTTCTTCCTCTTCTAACCAAAAATAGTTGTTCTTTACTACCATTAACAGGTCACCTGCTGAAAGTTCTTCCTCACGCCAAAGTATTCGTTGTCTAATTCCTTCATTATAGATGTTCGCGCGTTTGTTCGATCGGCATACGATCATGGTATCTTCAATGCCAGTGCGATCATAAGAGTCATTTATCTGATCAATTAGTTCATCTCCTGAGAGCCTTATCACATCAGTGAATGAATCGGTCTTAAACTTTGGATAATCAAATACATTCGTTTCAATTTGTTGTCGGATTTTTGTCGCATTAAACAAAATGCCAGATCCTTCAGCTTGTCTAACTACATCGGTTAATGTTGCTTGCTCTATGTCCAAGCCATATGTCGAAAGATGTTCTTTGTCAAGTGCCGGACTAATATCTAATCCTACCGGTGGCAGCTGGGCTTCATCACCAATAAGCACTAAGCGACACTGTTTGTTGTTAAAAACGTATTCGGTTAAATCGTCCAGTAATCTTCCAGAGCCAAAAATATTGGCAGAATTACTATAATTCGAAATCATCGATGATTCATCAACAATAAATAATGTATTGGCATATAGGTTCTTGTTTAGCTCAAAATGTCCAAAACCATCTTTAGCTGTTTTTTGCCGGTAAATTTTTTTGTGGATTGTGTATGCCTTCTGTCCCGTATAATGCGAAATCACTTTAGCGGCTCGGCCGGTTGGTGCTATTAATATGGTGTTAATTTTAAATAATCGAAGGGTTTCTATTAAGGCATGGATCATTGTTGTTTTTCCGGTACCAGCAAATCCATTAATTAGAAACACCTGAGACTTATTATAATCAACAATAAAGGCAGCCATTTTTTCAATCAAAATTGATTGAGTTTTGGTAGGCTGGTGGCCTAAAAAGTTGTTTAAGTGATTTTGAATATGAGATATTAACATTATGCTTTTAAATAGCTTTTGTACAAGACTGGATTTAAAAAAAAGATTAATTTTGCACACAAACTAAATAAAATTTTTGAATAAAATGTGGAATTTCATTCTAATCGCCGTTTTAGCAATTACCCTGGGTTTTTCAATCAATTACCTACTGGGTAAGTTTCCAAAATTGAAGATTGTCTTACAGATAGTACTTCCAATTTTAATTATTCTTCTTGGTTACAGATTGTATTATGGAATTGAGATTCCAATCGATTTTGAAAATCAAAAGCAGGCACGCTATGAGGTGGTAAAAAACAAGTTGATTAATATCAGAGATGCACAGGTTGCATTTAAAACTATTAATGGTCAGTACGCTAATAATTTTGACACGCTGATTTATTTTCTAAAGAACGATTCTTTACCATTGATTCGAGCAATTGGTAGTTTGTCCGATAGCTTAATTGAAGCAGGAATGACAGAGTCAGAAGGTGTTGCACAAGGAATTATTATCCGTGATACACTGAAGGTAGCTGTTCGTGATAGCTTATTTGGGCCTTCATTTCCAATTGATTCATTGCGATACATTCCATATTCAAATGATGTTGAGTTTGAATTGGCTGCTGATGAAATAACAACCGGATCGAATGTTAAAGTAAAGGTTTTTGAAGCTAAAGCTCCTTTTGAAGTTTGGTTAGTAGGCCTAAACGAGCAGCTAATTATTAACTTAATTGAGCACCGTCAAACCAACGACCTTTATGAAGGTTTAAAAGTTGGAGACGTTCAGGAAGCCAACAATAATGCAGGAAACTGGGAATAGACCCTAAGCACTTATGGGTGACTTAAATATTACAGATAAATACTTCGACAATAATTTAACATCCTTATATCATTTATCCATCCAGCTTGTGCCGGATGGATTTTCTTTTTGTATAAGGGACGTTGTGCGAAACAAGTACATTAAATTCAGAGAGCAAAAGGTTGAAGCACTTAGCAAAGATTTGCCTTATGAATATTATTGTCAGTATTTTTATGATTTCTTAATTAATGAGCCACTCTTTAAGAGGCAATTTAAAAAGGTTAGCATATTATATCACACGCAAAACGCCACACTAGTGCCGCTTTCTATATACGATAGTAGTCGATTGCAACAACTTTTTTACCTTAACTTTCCATCTATTCAGAATCAGGATATCTTTTCGAATCGTTTAAACAATACAGATAATGTGCTGGTCTTTTCCATGCCAGAGTGTATAAACAAGGTGCTTTCAAGGCAATTCGAAAATTATAAAGTCTTCCACCATGGTTATCCATTAATCGATAATTCGTTAATGCTACCAAAAGGCAATAAAACATCATCGATCTATATAAATGTGAGTCAGGGGAATTTAGATGTATGTTTAATTCGCAACAACGAATTAGAGCTCTACAATAATTTCTCTTACACAGGCGAGAATGATATCATCTATCATGTGCTAAATATTTGCGATCCGATTGAGAAATCAAGCAAGCCTGGCGAATTGTTTATTGCTGGAAACATTCTTGAGTATCCATCGTTGCTGGCAAATTTCGAGCGTTATTTCGATAAGGTAAACACCTGGCGTGTATTGGATGATATTAAATTTTCAGATACATTTTTGCCGCTATCACTTAATAAATACAGTCCACTCTTTAGTCTTTACAAATGCGAATAGTTAGCGGAACACATAAGGGCAGGGTTGTTCGTCCCGGAAAATTCTTTTCGGATAGGCCTACAACTGATATTGCCAAGGAGGGGCTGTTCAATATTTTAACAAACACCATTGATTTTGACGAGTTGAATGTTTTGGAGCTGTTTGCCGGAAGTGGAAACATAAGCTACGAGTTTGCATCGAGAGGAGCGGCAAGTATACTAGCTGTGGAGATGAACTTTAAATACGTACAGTTTATCAAGAATACCATTGATGATTTAGGATTTTCTAACATTAAGGTTCAGAAATCTGATGTGTTTAGATTTATACCTAGTAATAAAAAGCAGTTCGATTTAGTGTTTGCTGATCCACCATATGCAATGACTAAGCTTGCTGATCTGCCTGATTTAGTATGCAGTAATAATATGCTTTCACCTGAAGGCTTATTTATCCTGGAACATCCACAGCAGTATAACTTTTCATCACACCCCTATTTTCATTCACTTAGAAAATACGGAACCGTACACTTTAGTTTTTTTAAAATAAGCTAAGCAACAAGTTATTTCTTGTTAGCTGCCTAAAATTAAACCTTTATACAGGAAAATAATGTCATGTTATAAGTAGGGGTATAATTCTCAACAAAAATATTCGTTATTATCTAGGTTTACTCAAACTGTGAATTTTATGGCATAGGTTTGTTCTAAGTGTATAAAATTATATATTTGTGACAATCGCAATGGCTATTTTAACACGTTGTTAAGAACGTAACATTTATTAGGCTCAAAAATAAGAACACATGATATCTGTACCACAAGCAATTGAAAGCATAATTAGACAACGCCCATTATTACTCGAGGGCATGGCAGAAGGTATTATCAATCTATCTTCGCTAGCGAGAACCATTCAGCCTGAAGTAGAAAAAATTCTTCAGAAGGAAATTAAGACAGGTGCTTTAATAATGGCACTTAAGCGCTTTGAACCTAAGGTGAGAGAGCATCTATCACGCAAAATTAATGATGTTATTTGTGATATTGATGATATTACTGTTCGTTCAAATCTGGTTTCTTTTACCTATCAAAACTCTGCAGTTCTTGTAGAGACTCAGGCGCTTTTCATTAAAGAAATATCACAGATTAAAAGTATTTTCTATACCATTTCGCAAGGTGTGTTTGAAACTACAATTATCCTTTCGGAATCGTTCAGTGAAAACTTTAAAGAGCTATTCCAAAATGAGAAGTTAATTAATCATACCGAAGGACTTTCATCAATTACTTTGCGCTTACCAAAGGTGAATAAGGAAATCCCGGGCTTGTATCATTACATTTTTAGTCGAATTATTTGGGAAGGAATCAATGTATATGAAGTAATCTCAACCACGCATGAATTCTCGCTCATCGTTAAAAACAATAGAGTAGAGCAAGCGTTCTCCGTATTGCGTAATCTTACAAATTAAGCCTCCAAAATATCCATGAAAGAGATTCTTATAATGCGACATGCAAAGTCTGATTGGAACACCGATTCCTCCGATTTTGAAAGGACTTTGAATAAGCGAGGTTTAAAGGCAGCTAAGACTATGGGGGAGGAGGTTTTGAAGCGCAAACTAGTTCCGGATTTTATTTTAACCAGTCCTGCTAAACGTGCAGTTAAAACGTTTCAACTATTTACCAAGGCATGTAATTATTCAGGTGATGTTGCGGAAGTTCGCGATTTCTACTTCACTGGGGTAACTGAAGCTTTCAAGCATTTGATTAAATTGGATGACAAGTATAATAGAGTTTTACTACTTGGACATAATCCAACCTGGGAGCAATTATCGGAGTCGTTAATTAGTGTTAATACAACTATAGCTATGCCAACAGCAAGCGTTGTGTATATCACCGCAAAAATTGAGAGTTGGAAAGATTTAAAACTGAACGAGAATAAGCTTGAATGGTTGTTATCACCAAAGATGATAACAACCTAATAATATCTTATTTTCTACTGAATGGTAGATAATGTCCCATTTTTGTCTTCTTGGTTTGCAGGTAGAATTCATTATACTGATTTGGTTCAATTACCATCGAAACAATATCAGTAATCTCAATACCGTATCCTTCTAAACCAGCTCGTTTTACAGGATTATTCGTGATCAATTTAATCTTGCCTAATCCAAGTTCGCGAAGAATTTGAGCACCTACGCCATAATCTCTCTCATCTTCTTTAAAGCCAAGATGAAGGTTTGCTTCAACAGTATCCATGCCTTCTTCCTGAAGTTTATAGGCAGCTATTTTATTGAATAATCCAATGCCACGGCCTTCTTGATTCATATAAAGAACAACGCCATTGCCTTCCTTCTCAATCATCTGCATCGATTTGTGAAGTTGGTCACCACAGTCGCATTTTTTTGATCCAAAAATATCCCCGGTTGCGCATGAAGAGTGCACTCTAACAAGTGTAGGTATGTCCTTTGAAATATCGCCCTTAATTATTGCAACATGTTCCAATCCATTTGAAACTTGTCTGAAAGGTATAAGCTTAAAGGTACCAAACTCTGAAGGTAGATTTACTTCAACACCCTTTTCAATTAAGGATTCTTGCTTAATACGATACTTGATTAAATCCTCAATGGAAATAATTTTAAGGTTGAACTTTTTGGCAATCTCCATGAGCTCTGGCATACGTGCCATTGTTCCGTCCTCATTCATAATTTCCACCAAAGTACCTCCAGGTTGTAATCCGGCCATTCTGGCTAAGTCAACTGCAGCTTCGGTGTGTCCTGCTCTGCGAAGTACGCCTCTGTTTTTTGATTTTAATGGGAATATATGTCCCGGGCGACCTAGCTCTTCAGCTTTAGTATTTGGATTTACAAGTGCGTTAATAGTTTTTGCTCTATCCTGGGCCGAAATTCCTGTGGTGCATCCATAGCCATTTAAATCAACAGAAACTGTAAACGGTGTTTCGTGTAGGGCTGTGTTCTTTCCTACCATTAATTCAAGCTCCAGCTTTTCGCAAAGCTCTTCCGGGAGCGGGGCACAAATAAGGCCTCTACCATGTGTTGCCATAAAATTAACAATCTCAGGCGTAACCATTTCAGCAGCGGCAATAAAGTCACCTTCGTTTTCACGGTTTTCATCATCAACAACTATAATGACATTTCCCTTTCTGATCTCTTCAACAGCTTCTTCAATTGTGTCTAACACAAAAGTCTCTTGATTCTCTTTTAATTCAGCCATAACAGAATGTTCTATGCAGTGAGTATCGCTAATTTTTCGATACCCTTATTTGCACTGCAAAAGTATATATTTAGCCATAGAATGAAAGTGATTTTAATGATAAATATCAATAAGTAATTGTAGAACATGAAAGCACGATAGAAAAGAATATAAAGATAGGATGAACCAGGGTTTCTAATGGAACAAGAACTTTTGTAAGCATTGTAAATGTTTTTAAACAACAGTAAAACTGTATGATTTACCGTGCATTTGTATTTGTTTAGCAGTTTGGATTGTATACCATATTTAGTATTTTGCAGTAATAATCATTAGATTTAGTTTATGGGTAGTCAAGTTACATTTATTATAGTTCTGGCAGTTACACTAGGTGTATTCACATACACTGCCAATAAAATTATCAGCTATTTTAGGTTAACCAAGCCTTTTCCGATAAGTGATTTTGGAAAACGCTTTCAGGTAATGTTTACCGTTGCAATAGCTCAAACAAAAATATTTAGAATGCCTGTAATTGGCTTTATCCACGCGATGGTATTCTGGGGCTTTATACTCATTTGTATTGGTAGTGCTGAAATGGTTGTTGATGGGGTTGCAGGTTTGGATAAATCGTTTGCATTTATGGGACCGGTTTACGACCTTATTATTGGCCTAGGTGATTTCTTTGCATGGTTTATTTTGTTTGCCATGGTTCTGTTTTTATTCCGTAGAATTTTCTTGCATATCAATCGCTTTTATGGCGAAGAAATGAAGCCAATTTCAAAGCTTGATGCAAATCTTGCCTTGAGTATCATTTTCTTATTAATGCTATCGTTAATTGGTATGAACCTGTTTTATGCAGCTATGCATCCGCATGATTATCTTGGTTGGTTTCCGATAAGCAGCTTGTTAGTTGATAGTGTTAGTGGAATGAGTGTAGATGCAATTCATTTATGGCATAATGTGTCCTGGTGGACGCATATCTTACTTATTTTCATTTTTGCCAACATGCTGCCATATTCAAAGCATTTTCACGTATTCATGTCGGTTCCAAATGTATTCTTAAGTAGGCTTAAACCGCTTGGACATTTAGAAAATATGGATAATGTAACCAAAGAGGTAAAGCTCATGCTCGATCCAAATGCTGCGTTCGCCGAACCAGCTGAAGATGAAGGTGAGCCTGAACGTTTTGGTGTTTTGGATGCTGAAGATGTTAGTTGGAAAAACTATTTCGATTCATTGGCTTGTACAGAGTGCGGAAGATGTACTGCAGTTTGTCCAGCAAATATTACTGGAAAAAGATTATCGCCGCGAAAGGTGATGATTAATTTACGTGCCAGAATGAAGGAAAAAGGACCAGGTCTGGTAAAGAATGGAAAAACTTATAGCGATAATAAATCTCTTATTAGAGATTATATTTCAGAAGAAGAACTTTGGGCATGTACAACCTGTAATGCATGTGCACAGGAATGCCCGATAAATATTAATCAACCAGCTCTAATAATCGATATGAGGAGATATCTTGTGATGGAAGAGTCAGCGGCTCCAGCCATGCTTAACATGATGTTTACAAATATTGAAAATAATGGTGCTCCATGGCAATATTCACCAGAGGATAGAATGCTTTGGGCTGATGATTTATTTACAAATAATAACTAAGATTTATATACTTCGATTATATGGATACGAATAAGAAAAAAGTTGAAGTGCCGATTATGGCCGATGTTTTTGCAAAGGGAGAGAAACCTGAATATTTGTTTTGGGTGGGTTGTGCTGGTGCTTTCGACGATCGATATAAGAAGGTAACGCGTGAATTTGCCAAAATATTAAGTCATTTGGGAATTTCATACGCTTGTTTAGGCAGCGAAGAAACTTGTACGGGCGACCCGGCAAGAAGAGCAGGGAACGAGATGTTATACCAAATGCAGGCAATGACTAATATCGAAACATTTGCCATGTATGAGGTAAAGAAGATTATCGCAATCTGTCCGCATTGTTTCAATATCTTTAAAAATGATTATCCTGATCTTGGTGGGAATTATGAAGTTATTCATCACACCCAATTCTTACGCGATGAAGTAGAGGCTGGACGTTTAAAGGTAGATAGTTCTATTTTTAATGATAAGCGCATCACTTTTCATGACCCGTGCTATTTAGGTAGAGCAAATAATGAGTACGACGCACCTAGAGATATCCTTGGTAAACTTACCGGAAAGAACGTTGAACTTAAGCGTAATAAAAGCAATGGACTTTGTTGTGGTGCTGGTGGAGCTCAGATGTTTAAGGAAGCAGAAAAAGGTGATAAGGAAGTTTTCCTTGAGCGAACTGAAGAAGTGCTCGATTCTAAAGCAGATATTGTTGCTACAGCATGTCCGTTTTGTATGGTAATGTTAACAGACGGTCTTAAGTATAAAAACAAAGAAGAAGAGGTTAAAAACTATGATATTGCAGAATTAATATCAATGAGTTTGAATTTGTAGTATTCTAAGAAATAGTAAGCAAGCCCTTCTGGAAATACGGGAGGGCTTTTTTTATGATGTCTGTCCGAGCAGGAGCCCAATTAGCAGACCAACAGCACCTTGTTGTCCCAGTTTGTTAAGCAATAATTGCAGGTCGCCTGCACGAAGGTTAAATTTAGCAGCCATGTTATCATTGGCCTCGCCCTTTAAAAATAATTGTAAATCTTCTTGTGCGATTTTTAGTTTAAATGCAGTTCCTGAATCAGCTATCCCTTCTTCTATATGATGCAAATTCGAAGTCATTAATCCAATCTTATTCGCTATTGCTATGTCACTCATGCTTCTTAGTTTATATTAATTAGTACTGTACCTGCAAATTACAAAGGTTTGTAATTTATAGTACCATAACATGTTATAGAATAGTTTGTGTGCAAAGTTCAATTTAACAAGCATGTTGGATCTTATGCATAGTTGGTTTTGCATGGCATGAAATAAACCTCAGCGCAATACAAGTACTAAAAAGCGGTTTATATATTTATATAGATATGTTATAACTAATTCTGAGTAATAGCGTACTATCAATAAAATAATAAACAGATTATGAATACAGTTTTGAAAACAAACAGATCAGGAACAAAGCAGGTGCTTTTTTTAGATAGTCAGAACAACTATCGAAGTCGTTTTGCAGAAGAATATTTTAACAGCTATGCCATTAGATACGGTCTAAAGCTTATTGCAAGCTCACGAGGCGTTAGCCGACAACTAGAAGGAGAGGAGCGTTCCATCACGAATTATACGCTTGATGAGTTGAAAAAACGAGGACTGTATCCGCTACAAGGGCATAGAAATGCTAAATTGCTTAAACAAGCTGAGCTTGCAAACTATGATTATATAATTGCTATGGATGCAGAAGAAATGCAACCACAGATGCAGAAGTATTACCCAGGATTGTCATCTGATATTATCTACTGGAATGTTAAAAATTCAAAGGAAGCTAATCCAAGCAAAGAGCTTGAGAAGCTTACTCAATTATTAGATAATATGCTTGTTTAGTTTATTGAGCAGCTGCTTCGAACTGCTCAATAATTGCCTTTAAAAAAGTTTTTTGGTTGAATGGTTTGGCTACATAGGAATTACATCCTGCGGCCAAACACATTTTTATATCTTTAGGTGATACGAATGCTGTTTGTGCAATTATCTTCACCTCCTTGTTAAAGTTCCTTATTTCCTTAGTTGCTTCAATTCCATTTTTATTTGGCAAATTAATATCCATAAGAATCAGATCGAGATCGGGATTTTTATGGAATGAATTAATTGCTTGAACCCCGTCGCCTGCCCAAATTATTTCTAAGCCTTTGTTGCTTAACGTTTTTCTAATGTATAGAACATTTGTTGCACTATCTTCAACAACCATTATTTTCTTACCGTTAAATAATGAAAAATCAAGTTCCTCACTAGTGGCCTTGCCAGCAGTGTTCGACTTTTTTTCCTCAAGTTTTAGAATTGGCAATCTAAATGAGAATGTTGACCCTTCTCCTTCGGTTGATTCAAGAACAATCTTACTTCCAAGTTTATCAATAATATGCTTTACGATAGACAGCCCTAAGCCTGTACCACCGTATTTCCTATTGTAAGAGTCATCAACTTGTCTGAATCGCTCAAAGATTATATCCAGTTTGTCTTTAGGAATCCCGATGCCGGTGTCTTTTACAAAAATTTCAATTTCGGTGTTGTTTGCAACAATATTGTAACCACATTCGATAAAGCCAGTTTTAGTGAATTTCTCGGCATTATTTAATAAATTTAGAATAATCTGTCTTACTCTATCCGGATCACTTTTAACTACAATTTTTTCGCTATCCGGGATTGATAAAACAACGGATATATTGCTGTTTTTCTCGAGTACTGATTTTTGCAGCTGTAATGCCTGCTCCTGAATGATTTGTTTAATGTCGAATTCTTCGTTCATCATATTTAAACGATCTGATTCGATTAACGAAATATCAATCAGATCATCTATAATTCTAAGCAAATGCCGGCCATTCACCTTAATTTGGTCAAGGCATTCTTGTTTGTCTAGCTCAGTTATATGAGGTAAGGATAAAATGTCTGAAAAGCCAAGAATACCATTCATTGGTGTTCTAATTTCATGTGACATGTTTGCCAGAAATGCAGACTTTAAATGGTCGGCTTGCTGTGCTTTATTCTTTTCTTCTTTTAGTTGATTAAAATGTTGTTTTCGTTCCAATACTTTCCAGGCTGCATCTAGTAGAAGGCTTAACTGGGTGGTGTCTGTTTCGTCGTATGATGATGACTTATTTCCAACGGCTGCAATTGCTTTAATTGTGCCATCAATTATCACCGGTATCGATAGAAAGTTTTTAAGGTTCTTCAATCCGATGGTTTTTAGTTCATCTAGCCTTGCTTCAATATTTTCAGCGTTTAAGAGTACTGCTTTTCTATCTTGGATAATATCCGCACAAACACCTGCCTTCTCCAGGTTGAATATTCTTTGAGGAGCTATCATGCTTTCTCCTGTTCTTTCACTCGACCAGGAGTTTAGCTCAAATATTTTAGATGATTCTTCATATAAG
>JBFHES010000138.1:0-12211 GCA_041584015.1 Bacteroidales bacterium | reverse complement strand
TGTAGCAAATGTAATAAATTAGTTCCGCTTTTTGAAAATGGGAGTTTATCAGGAATGTTAATAAACAAGAATTTTAACAGTTCAGAAGCATCTACGAAACCAATAAAAACGATTGCTTTCTCTATCTTGCAGAACCAATTTCATCTTGTGAAAAACTTAAAGGTTTAAGTATTGGATTTGTCGGGTTAAATAGCTTTTTTTGAGGACACAAGGTCAGAACAATTGAAACTGATAATACATTAAATAAGAATTGAAACACTTTTTAGAATAAAAGCCTATAATGAAAAGATTTACACTCTTAATTTTACTGTTGTACATTGCCACCATTGCCTGGTCTCAGGGCAATACCGTAACAGGTAAAGTCACATCTAACAATGAGCCCTTGCCATTTGTATCGGTTGCGGTTAAAGGTAAAACCATTGGAACAACATCAGACATTGATGGAAACTTTAGCTTAAGTAATATTGGAACTAAGGATGTGCTGGTATTCACTTTTATTGGATATCAGAGCAAGGAGGTGACTGTAGGAAACCAAACAATTATCAATATCTCACTTGAAGAAGATGTTGCAAAAATTGACGAAGTAGTTGTAACTGCTTTGGGTATCAAACGCCAGAAAAGAGCCATTGGTTATTCCACAGAAAAAGTGGAGTCGGAACTGCTCAACAGAGCCAATACCTCCAATGTGGTTAGTGCAATGACAGGTAGAGCTGCGGGTGTTCAAATCTCAAATGGAGATGGAACAGACGGAGGCTCAACCAGAATTACCATCCGAGGAAATAACAACATCAGCGACCGGAATCAACCACTAATTGTAATTGATGGTGTTCAGATGGAAAACACTTCTGGTCAATCAGACATTGGTCGTGGTCAGGATTGGGGATCACCGATTAATAACATCAACCCTGAAGACATTGCAGAAATGAATGTGTTAAAAGGTGGAGCGGCATCGGCCTTATATGGCTCACGAGGCGCCAATGGTGTTATTGAAATCACCACAAAAAAGGGAGCTAAACAGGAAGGAATTGGCGTTAGTTATAGCGTAAGCCTTAAGGTTAAAACTCCGTATCGCTATCGCGATGTGCAAAACAAATACGGCGCCGGTGGACCAATCTCACTGAGTAAACCAACCTTTTCAACAGATGAGGACGGGAATTATTTATATCCGGGTGTTTACAGTACAGATAATCTATTGCTTAATGAGGAAGGTGAAACGTCTTCTTCAAATGCAGAATTTGGATATTATGGTGGTGCTGTTTCGTGGGGTCCCGAGATGGATGGTAGAATGGTAAAATGGTGGGACGGTGAAATGCGCTCGTACTCTCCACAGCCAGATAACATGAGCATGTTCTACAATACAGGTTATACAAAAACACATAACATAGCCTTATCTGGTGGTAGCGATAAAGGTACCGTTCGCGTATCGGTTACGCATAAAGATCATACACCAATTATCGATAATTCTAATTTCAAGCAAACAACGCTAAACCTTGGCTCGAGCCTAAAGGTTTCGGAGAAATTACGAGTTGATGTTTCGGCAAATTATATTGATTACAATCGCTTTAATTCTCCAATTCTCGGAGAAAGCGGCGACTCATTTAATAAAGGTATTTTATATTCATGGCCTCGTTCCTATAAAGGTCTGGATATGCAGAACTATCAGCTTGAGGACGGCAGCAGAAACCCAATGGAGAATTACCCATTTGCCTATGTAAATCCTGATTTATGGTGGAACTACTACAAAAATAATGAAACGCTTCAACGCAATAAATTCCTCACATCGGTATCAACAAAGTATGATATAAACTCATGGCTTTTCTTTACATGGCGTTCGGGCTTGGATTATACGAATGATAACTTTGTTGGCAAAAATGCACCAACAGATATACTGGGACTAGAGAATGGAAGCTATTCCAACTCATTGCTTAAAAGCAATTCCATGAATCACGATTTCATGTTTACAGCTAACAAGGATAAAGTTCTCGGTTCAAACATCAACCTTGAAGTAAGTGTTGGGGGTGCGCGCAACGACCGCAATGTATATGGTATTGCAGGCACTTCAGGAAAATGGATCAATCCTAATTTCTATAGTTTCCAAAACCAAACGCCTTATGAGATTATTAATGGCGAAGTAATTCAAACCGGTGAATATTCAGCATTTGCCGACTCAGTTTACACCCGCCGTACAAATTCGGTTTATAGCTTTTTAAACTTGAGTTATAAAAATTATTTATTCGCTCAGTTCACTGGAAGAAACGATTGGTCATCAACGCTACCAGCCGATAATAACTCCTATTTCTATCCATCAGCTTCGTTGAGTTATGTAATTACTGAGGCTTTTGACTTTAGCAGAAACTGGCTAAATTTCTGGAAGATTCGCGGTGCAGCTGCCCAAACGGCAACCGATGATGAACCATACAGAACTGAATTCTATTATGGAACAAGTATGTTTGGAGGCAATCAAACTTCGGGATTCCCAAACACGATACCACCATATGCCCTTAAACCGCAACGTGTAAATTCTTATGAAGTAGGAACCACTGTAGGCATGTTCAATAATAGAATAGACATCGACCTGACTTATTACTACATGCATTCATTCGATCAGATCATCACATCGCCACTGCCTGTTTCTTCTGGTGCAAATTATGTTCAGATTAACAATGGTGTTATTACCAATCGAGGCATTGAGCTCATCTTAAATACAGTACCATATCAGAGTGGAAATTGGGTGGTAAAGTCGAGCCTTAATTTTACCAGAAACAGAAACAAGGTAAATAGCCTCGGTGCTGATATTGACCAATTTATTATGGCCGAAATATGGGGGCTTAATGGTCCGGCAATGGTTCTGTCAGAAGGTGATGATTTTGGAACCATCTCTGGTTACGATTATGTCTACCACGAGAATGGACAACCAATTTTAAGTGATGATGGTACAACATATAAAATTACGGATCAACGCGTTCCTATAGGTAATGCATCACCAGATTTTCTGGCAGGATGGAACACCGAAGTGCGTTATCGTAACTGGTCACTTAGCGCACTAATTGATACTAAATGGGGTGGCGACATTTATAGTGGCTCTTATGTTATTGGCTTACAAACCGGACAAAGCCCTGAGACTTTAGTTGAGCGCGACGGTGGTGGCTTACCTTATACTGATCCTGAAGGCAACACAACAAATGTGGGAGTTATTCTTCCAGGGGTGTATGAAGATGGTGAAGCAAACGACAAGGTGGTGCATTATTACTACAAGTACATGCCAAATGCAGGTGGCTGGGGAAAAGTAATCTCAACACCCGGAATTGTAGAAAACACTTGGATAAAATGCCGCGAAATTGCTCTTGAGTACCGTTTACCAAAGGAGATTGCACGAAAAACAAAAGTCTTTCAAGAGTTGACCTTCAGTATTGTTGGTCGCGATTTGTTCTACATTTACAGCACCGTGCCTGACAATATTAATCCGGAAGGCATTATGGGTTCCGGAAATGCTCAAGGATTCGAGTGGTCAGCTTATCCGGGAACTCGTTCATTTATTTTTGGTATTCAAGCTAAATTCTAAAGAAGATCGATTATTATGAAAACAAAAATATACAGTCTATTAATTATTGCCTCACTACTTCTGACATATGGGTGTCGCAAAGATTTTGAAACGCTCAACTCAGACCCAAACCAATTGACAACAGCCAATAATGGCGCATTATTCAATTCTGTTATTGAATCGTTAATGCTAGGTTGGAACGAGCAATTCTACATTAACAATGAGGTCCTTTATAAGCAAACCCAATTGGCTGCGCTAGGTGCCGAGGCCTGGGGAAACTACTCCATTGGCACCGAAGAAATATGGAACGATTATTACAAAGCATTGGTTAACATTCGCGAGCTTGAATCACGTTTCGAGGAGATGGAACCTTCGGGGGCTGTGGATAATATGCGTGCAGCTGTTAAAACCTTGCTTGCCTATAAAACTTTTAAGCTTACCGATCTTTTCGGAGACATCCCCTACTCTACTGCAGGTCGCGGTTTCGAGAACCTGGACTACCTGCGCCCGGCATTCGACAGTCAGCAATCTGTTTATGAGCAGACACTGGAAGATTTAAAATGGGTGAACCAAAACATCAATGATACAGCCTTAAGCTCAGAAATGATATCCTTCTTTAACTTTGATAATCTATTTAATGGAGATATTCATCAATGGAGAAAATTTGCCAATTCCCTACGCCTCAAACATGCCTTGCGCATGAGCGAAGTTAGCCCCGACAAGGCAGGAGAAATAATTGCAGATATATTGGAAAACGACTTACCACTAATTCAGGCCTATGACTTCATCACCTATAAGGGCGAGAACGTAAGCATTAAACCTGCCGACGTAGGATTAGTAAACGACGCTTATAGTTGGTCATTCCGCGAACATAAAAACCTTCGTCTGGGCTCAAACATCTGGCATCAAATGTCGGCACACGACAGCACCGATGGCTCAGGTATTTTTGACGTGAGAGCCTATTACTTTTTCGAAACCAACTTTACCAACCAATGGACACCATACCCGCAAGTATCAAACATTAATACTCCGGCAATTGGCGGAAGCCCTTACGCAACACATCGCGACAATGCATTTACAGCAAAAGGAGCATCAAACATCTATTCACCATTTAATTACTTTTTAATTCGCGATTCAGAAAACATGTCGGAGCTGCTACTCACAGGTGCTGAAACTCATTTTATTAAAGCAGAAATATACATGCGAGGCATAGGTGTTCCTGTTGATGAGGGGCAAGCTGACATTGAATACATGCAAGGTCTGGAAGGATCAGTTAAATACTGGACCAATGCCATGACCAATTCAACACTACCCAACAATATTGATGCTGATTTCTTTAGCCTAATTAATGTGCCACAGAATTTAAATTTTCCAAGCCTGCTTAACAAGGTTGGTCTGTTTAACTTCTCTAGCGTAGATGATAAGCTAAAAATGATTTGCACCCAACGTTGGATCGACAATTTCCGCCAACCATGGGAAGCATGGGCACTAGCTCGCAGAACAATGATGACTCCTCGTGAAGGTGATCCATTGAACTATTTCAAACTTCCTTACCCGCAATCAGAAAGTCTATTTAATTACGATAACTGGTCAGCCGCAGTAGGCAATATGGCCGACGAAACCAAAACCAAGGTGTGGTGGATGAAGTAAAAAAATGAATATATACTTAACTAAATTAATATTATGAAAAGAATTTTAAGAACCACAAGTTTAATCATCATCTCCTTGATGATGATGCAGCCGTTCTTTACAACGGCTCAGTCGAATCAATATCTGCATTTCGACAGAGTTGACGATTATGTTAGCTTACAGAATGGCTCTCAGTATATAGCCAACAGCAATGCATTTACAATGTCAGGTTGGTTTTACACCGATCAGATAGCCTATGGTCAGGGCATGATGGGGTTTCGTGGTGCCAGCCAGGGATTCTATATGATTCAGCTGGATAATGGTATTATCGAATGTCGCTTCCAAAACTCATCAGGAACCTTATTTGAGCATGTTGCTCCTGCCAATACAATCATACCTGAAACATGGCAACATTTTGCCTGGGTATATGATGGATCACAAATCTTATTATATGTAAACGGTATTTTGAATGGTAGCGCTGCTGCTTCTGGTCAAATTACAGATGCAAATATTCAGTTCACCATAGGTCGTTCTATCTTAGGAACACTTAACTTTTATTTCGGTGGTAGAGCCGATGAAGTTTCAGTTTGGGACAAGGCACTTACATCTGCTGATATTACAGACTTAATGGCAAACGAGCTAACAGGCACCGAGCCGAACTTACAGTTGTATTATAAAATCAATCAAGGCGATCCGGGTGGTAACAATACCACAATTAGTTCTCTAATATCTGAGATTGGGGGTGGAACGCGCGATGCCGACTTACTGTTCTTTGCATTGAACGGACCTACATCTAATTTCAATGGAACATTAAACACATCTTTCCAGGCTATTTCCTTAGATCCGATGGCAAACAAATTAATTACCGATGCGCCTTTTGATCTTGTTGGAACCGCCTCATCTGGTTTAACAGTAGAATTTGAGGTTGTATCAGGACCCGCAACTATTTCTGGCAGCACCGTAACGCTCACAGGAACCGAAGGTGAAGTTACCATTAAAGCCAGCCAACCAGGCGATGCCACATACGATCCGGCTGCAGATGTCATCAATTCATTTATGGTTCTCGATCCTGAGACTCATTTACCTGAAATTGAAATTAGAAACCCACTTGCTGGTGATGTTTATGTTCCGGTTCTCACAGAAATTCAATTAGCTGCAATGGCAAAAATTGAATACCCTGAATTATTTAGTGTAAGCGATGTTGTATTTAGTATTGATGGCGAAACAATTACCGCCATGGATTGGGGCAACGATCATTTTACAGCCTGGTGGAAACCACAGGCCTATGGTGCCTATACTTTAAGCATTAGCTCTAACAACAACTTTGGCCATGCACAAACTATCGATGTATCACTTAATATCGTACAGGCTGCTGCAGACATGAGCGTTACAGCAGTAGAGGATGTTTTACTAAACACAAGCATTCCTACCCAAACAGTTGAAGCAGAACTACCAGGATTTACAGGAGCGTTCAATCAAATAATGGCAACACTTTCTGTACATTGCCCTCCAGGCTTGGATTGCGGCGAATGGGATCGTAAAGCTAGTATTGAAGCTAAAACCCACACAGGACAATGGATTGAGATTATTAGATACATTACACCATATGGTGTAGAGTGTAACCACACCACAGACTTAACAGACTATATGTCGATGCTTCAGGGTAAGGTTGCTTTCAGACTAAACTGTTCAACTTTTGACAACGGCTATGTTTACGATTTGGATATCGATTATAAAGCCGGAGCTCCTGAGCATATGTACAGTACAGTTGAAGTGATTTGGCAAGACACCTATCCTTTTGGAGATTATGCCAATCTGCAACCAGTAGAAATTGTTGATCATGCATTTGCTGACAGTGCAGTGGCTTCTAAGCTAAAGATTATGAACACCGGCCACGGCTGGGGAGATTTAAATACAGGAAATGCGGCCGAGTTTTATGAGGCAACACACAATATAAAAACAGACGGCGACAATAATCCACAGCATCTTTGGGCTGAATGTAATCCTAATCCTGATGGTTGTTCGAATCAAAACGGTACCTGGTACTTCGATCGTGCTGGTTGGTGTCCGGGTTCTATTGCTGTTGTGTATGACTATGATCTTAGCACCTATATAGGTAGTGGAAGCGTAAACTTGCAATATGAGTTTTTTGATGGTTACGTTGATTATTGTCATCCCAACCATCCGGCTTGCGTAACAGGAAGTACGTGTGATGATTGCGAAGATACCTACAACCCACACTACATTATCACCGGCAACCTTGTTACTTTCTTCGATTCGCCTTCCATTGATGTGAGTGTTGAAGAACTTACATTTAATAAATATGCAATACAGGCGTATCCTAATCCAAACTTTGGTTCATTTGTGTTATCATCAGAAATGAGTGTGACTGAAGCAAATGTTAGCATATACACCTTACTCGGTACAGAAATCATGTCATTCGAGTGGGACGGCTCAGACCAATATATTGATATGACAAGCGAAAAGCAAGGCGTTTATATGATTACTATTCAGGTTGGATCAGAATCAGAAACCAAACGAATAATTGTTCAATAAAGAACAATGCTACACAAGTGGCATCAACAATATAATAAGGCAGGGATTGTATTCCCTGCCTTATTTGTTTCCAGCGAAGATCATTCAGAAGCGCTCCTTAACTCAATTGTTATTTTCATGTTATAAAATAGCATATTGCAAGCAATGCAATCAATTGAAATATATTTGCAGAAATATTCAAAATAAGGTGTAACAAATCCAGGCTCAGGAGCGTCTCCTGTCTCATAAATAGAAAAAAGAAATTAATTATTACAATAACTAATACCACTGGTAAACTAATCCTATGAAAAAACATTTTTACTTAAAATCATTGCTCAGTTTGATGATCATGATTTCGGTTTCTGCAGTATATGCACAGAAACCCATTGCAATTGAAAAGCTTGTGCTGGATAACGGACTAAGCGTATTTTTACACGAAGACCATACAAAGGCTGAAGTTTTTGGTGTTGTGATAACCAAGGCTGGCGGAAAGAACGATCCTGAAAATGCTACCGGGATGGCGCACTATCAGGAACACATGCTTTTTAAAGGAACACAAACCCTGGGCACAAAAGACTGGGCCAAGGAGAAAGTGCATATTGATAAAACCTTTGAGTTATATGATCAATTAGGTGCAACAAAAGACGAAGAAAAAAGAGCAGAAATTCAAAAGCAAATTAACGAAGAGAGTTTAAAAGCCGCCGAATATGCAATACCTAACGAGTTAAGTAACGTTATAAACAGCATGGGAGGTACTAATCTGAATGCAGGCACAGGTCCGGACAATACGCTTTATTATAATGCCTTTCCTCCAAACCAGATTGAAAGATGGTTAGACTTGTACAGCCATCGTTTCATCAACCCGGTATTTCGTTCATTTCAAGCGGAACTTGAAGTAGTTTATGAAGAAAAAAACATGTATCAAGACATGTTCATCTTTCCTTTAATTGAAAAATTTAATTTCAATTTCTTTAAGAACCATCCATATGGACAGCAAACCCTAATTGGAACAGTTGAGGATTTAAAGAATCCTTCGCTTACCCAGATGTACGATTTCTTTAAAACCTACTACGTTGCAAATAACATGGCTTTGGTAATTTCAGGTGATTTTAACACACGGGAAATCATCCCGATTATTAAAGAAAAATTTGGTCGTTGGGAAAGTGGTCAAATTCCGGAAAAGAAAATCTATGAAGAGGCTCCTTTCGAGGGACGCGAATTTATAGAAGCAAAAATGAGTCCTATAAAATTGGCTATGCTTGGTTTTAGAACCGTACCAAACGGACATCCGGATGAGACAGCTCTGGAGGTTTGCAATCAAATCCTTTCCAACGGAAACAGCACGGGAATGCTTGACAAACTATCGCTGGATAATAAGATTCTAGCTGCTCAGGTGCTACCAATGAAATACAACGATCATGCTAGTACCATTTTTCTTGTGATACCAAAACTATTTGGTCAGAAGCTTGAAGATGCCGAAGAAATGGTGATGGCCGAGATTGAAAAGCTAAAAAAAGGTGAATTCGAAGAATGGATGATTGAAGCAGTAAAGAATCAACTTTACAAAAGCTATGTCTTCTCAATGGAATCCAATCAGTCAAAAGCACTGCAGATTTCAAATGCCTTTGGAATTGGTGTTGATATTGATGAATACTTACGTTATCCGGAAAAAGTTAAAAGCATTACCAAAGAAGAAATACTGCGGGTTGCAAACAAATATTATGGAGACAATTACCTGGCCTTCCATTCAAAAATGGGATTCCCGAAAAAGGATAAAATTGAAAAGCCAGGATACGAAGCACTTAAAGCAAATACCAATGCAAAGTCAGAATACGTAAAGGCTTTTGAGGAAATTCCGGTACGTAACCAAGAAGTAACTTTTACTGACTTCAACAAGGACATAAAGGAAAGCACCATTCCGGGTGGAAAGTTCTATTCAACAAAAAATCCGGTTAACGATATTTTCACCTACAAAATTAAATTTGGAGTTGGTGAATTTGAAATGCCAATGTTAAAGTACGCCGCTGGCATGATTGACCTGGCAGGTACTGAGGACAAAACAGTAAGCGAAGTTAAAAATGAATTTAGCAAGCTTGGCTGTAACTACAGCGTTTATAGCAACAACAGCTATTTGGTTGTTTCGATGAATGGTATTGAGAAAAATTTTGAACCAGCGTTAAAGCTCCTTAATGAGCTAATAACAAAACCAAAACTAGACCAGAGTAAAATTGACATTTTAGTTGATGGCGAAAAAACAGAGCGAAAAATGGAGCGCACCGAAGCTGATAACGTAGCAGAGGCGCTTTTCAACTTTGTTAAGTACGGCATGAAATCACCGGCAATAGACCGACTTAGCATGAAGGAAATTAAAGCCCTGCAGGCAGACAGTCTGGTTAAAGTATTTAAAGCTGCCACTCAATATGAGAAGGAAATTCATTATGTAGGCACTAATCCTAAAGCCAAAGAATTAAGCCTTGCAAACATTCAAATAAATGAGAATGCTAAGCCAAGTAATTCTCCAATTGAAATGAAGGTTAACAAGTATGATGAAAACGTAATTTATTTCGTTCATAAGAAAAAAGCCCTTCAAAGTAAGATCTACTTTTTTGCAAATGGTAAAGAATACAAGAATGAAGATCAAGCAGAAATTGATGCTTTTAACAGCTATTTTGGCGGTGGATTTTCCGGGTTGGTATTACAGGAAGTTCGTGAATACAGATCGCTTGCTTACTCTGCAGGTGCAGGTTATTCAAGCCCAAGAAAAGAAGGTAACAACACCAGCTTTACAGGATATATTGGAACACAAGCTGATAAAACAAGCGAAGGCTTAGAAGTATTTCATGGATTGGTAAGAAATATGCTACAGAAACCAGAACGTATGCAAATGATCTCTGACTATTTAATACAGTCGGCCATTAGTAAGCAGCCAGGATTCAGAAACAGAAGTGAAGTAATCCAAAGCTGGAAACTCAGAGGATATGATCAAGACCCAACCAAAATACTATTGGAACAATACAAGACGCTTGACTTTAACAATATTGTACAATTCTGGGAAAGTAACATTAAAGATGTACCTATGGTGATTGCTATTGTTGGAAACAAGAAATCCATTGATATGGAAGAACTTGAGAAATACGGTAAAATTGTTTACATAAAAGAGAAAAGCTTGTTTAGCAAATAAGCTAAGTTCGCACGGATAATAAATGCTGCTCACAGATACTGTGAGCAGAATTTATTTTTTAAACTAAGCGCAAAAAAAGCAGGCAATTGAAGAAACTTCAACGCCTGCTCATCTTATCATCAGAAAACATATCAAGGCCTTATCCTACCTTAATAATACTTTTAAATATCTTATTTCGCGTAAAATACTATTTATCAAAGGAGCTCAATTAAATCCCTCGCTTAACAACGCGCTACTTCATTTTTTGTTCTTAGTCAGTTGGTTAATCTTCCAAACTTGTTATTGTCTTATCAATCTCACTTGTCAATTCTTCCTTGCTCTTATTAGTTATTAGCGATCCTTTCAATTTTAATAGTTCGTTGGTTATTTTTTGTTTGGCGCCTGCTTTCTCAGCGTCAAGCGTTGCATTCATCTCTGCAATTTTTTTAATACCCGCATTCGGTTGTTGTCCTATAAAGATTGATTCAACTGCGAACACTAATCGGTTAAGGATGCGATAAACCAGCGCTGCTGAAAACCCGCCGAGCATTGCCAAAACAGGCCTTGTTACAACAGCAAAATGTGCAGATGCAGTAGTATCTCCTTCTACAACCTCTGGCATTGGAATAACCACAGCCAATAATATTCCTGCTATAATTCCAAGCACATACCGGATCCAATAAGCAGATTCATATTTAGGATCAAAAGTGTTGTCAATTATGTATTGGTTTGCCTGAAAAAGGTTACTGAATGAAGCACCCAAGGAGGCCGAAGCCAGGTAGAACGAAAGCACAATAAACAGAATAAAACCATGCTGGTCGTAAATACCGTTACCAATATTTTCAATATTTATTTCGGAAGATAAACTTAAAGCAATAAATAGAACTAACGATACCAGTGCTGCCAGCATCAACCTACGAATCAAATCCACAGGACCAAGAAAGTTCAACCACTTCGCCTTTTGCGATTCCTTATACAGCAGCCAAACCGTTTTAGGGCGTGCCGGAGCTATCTTTTTCGACAGTTCCTTATGAAGCTTAAGCACCTCTTTATCCAAGATTTCCAGCTTATCACAATTCTGCTTATTGCTGCTCATTATTAGCGTTGCAGATTTAGGTATTTCTTTACCATCAGCAGCAATATGCTTAACCATTGCATAACATTCCTCTAGTAAATATTGGCTTAAAGTATCTGTCATAGTTACCTCCGCGATGTATTTCAATTCTTCATAGCTGGATTTTCTCAAAACGTTACATTTCAAAAAAACTCACTTTTTGTTGTACTTAGAATAATGAAAATGGAAAATACCTTGTAGTTATCTTGTTGTATTTATTTGTTAACGTTTG
>JBFHES010000137.1:0-12259 GCA_041584015.1 Bacteroidales bacterium | reverse complement strand
TGGCAACTATTAAGGTTTCTCTTCCAAATAATAAGGAACTCCGTATCACATTCGCGGTGCATAAAACACCATAGACAGGCTTAGAAAGTATTCCTTGTAAAAGGTCGACAAAATGGTCGAATCACAATCATTTGTTAAGTACTCTAAAAACATAACTTGCATATGGATCCAGATCAACTTTACCTCTTTTAACTTGGATATTGGTAATTGTTGAAAAGACAAGTTCCAGGTTGTTCACATCAAAATATTCGTCCTTTAGCAGCACACTACTACCTGATAGATTGTGCACCACCAGCAGTTTTTCATGCTCACTTTCCCGATAAAAAGTAAGCAGATTAGGATGCTGAATTGATGATGATAGTAAGCCACCAATGGTTAATGCATTGGATTGGTTTCTAAACTTAATGAGTTTGCAATAATGATTGTAGATGGAAGCTTTATTATTTTTTTGTGTGGCAAAGTCAGTGACACTATCAGCTACGGTGAATTTCGGCTCCATCCATGTTGTTTGCCCTTTTTCCGGATTCTGGAAATTCCATGGAAACGGTTCACGAATGAACTCATCGGGCTTGGTACCCTTCATTCCTAATTCTTCGCCATAATAGATAAATGGTGTACCCGGTAATGTTAACAAAATGGAAGCAGCTACTTTCGCTTTTCCAACGCAAGCGCCCACCTGACTCATTAATCGGTTTTGATCATGATTCGCAAGAAAAAGAGCATCATAAAAATCCGGCTCTTCTTGTTCGTACATGCTTCTGGTTTTTAGCAAGCGATCAATTACGCCTTCTTGCTCCCCTTTTTTAACTGCATTGATAATAGCATAACTCAAATCGAAATTAAAACCCGCGTGCAAACCCTTTTTTAAGAATGGAGCAATAATCGTGTCTTCGCCCCATATTTCTCCAACCAAGAAGTAAGGCTTCTTCAAGTGATCAATGGATCTACGGTATCTTTTCCACCAAGCATGATTCCTGTTTTTTTCATGCTCCGGATAAAAGAACCGAACTGCATCAAGTCTGAATCCATCAATACCAATCTCATCAATCCAGAATTTTGAAACATTGATGACCTCGTCCCGAACTTTCGTATTCTCGTAATTTAGGTCCGGCATTTCGTGCCAAAACAGACCATAATATTTTTCTCCATTTCCTTTGGGCTTGTTTAACTTTTCAGGCGAATGCCAATGGTTACGGTTCTTTGCAATTAATTTGCTATCACTGGTCCAGGTATAATAATCCCGATATGGTCCATTGGGTACCTGAAGCGCTTGCTGAAACCAAGGATGATCCGATCCGGTATGATTAACTACCAAATCAAGAATTACTCTTATGTTATTTTTATGAAATGCTGCAACAAGTTGTTTAAAGTCCTCGAGTGTTCCATAGTCAGGATGAATACTGTAGTAGTCAATTACATCATATTTATGGTACGACATTGCCGGATGCATCGGCATGAGCCAAACGGCTCCAACGCCCAACTCTTTCAAGTAAGGGATTTTTTGTTTTAAGCCATTTATGTCGCCAATGCCATCGCCATTGGAATCGTAAAACGACTGGACAAATATTTGATAAAAAACAGTATTCGGGTAGTCGGCCTTCTGGAGACTTGCTTGATAATTAGATATGCTTATTTCCCTGTTCATTTGCTTACAGGATGCAAAGAACAAAAATAAAACAGAAATAATAGTAAGTATATTGGTTGATTTTTTCTGCATGTAAAGAAGGCAGCAAACACCCCAAGAGGATGCCTGCCACCAATAATCGATTATAATTTAAGAATACTAATTCTGCACCAGGCTGCTGTTAACATCCAGTTCACGTTGCGGCAGTTTACAGTAAATCTCGCTATCGTCCCAGCGGTAACCACCAATATTGGTTAAAGCAGATATTGGTCCATCGGGCACTCTCAAACGCTTTTTATTATGAAAGTTATCGCCCTCGAAAGCCAGTTCCTTGGTTCGCTCTATGTACAACTTAATTAAATTTACAAGCGTACCATCGGCTAGTCCTGCTCTATTCCGAACCACGTTATAGTCTTCCATGGCACCAGCATCATTGTTGCCATATAAATTAACCCGACACTCAGCTCTGGTTAACAGAATTTCGGAATAGCGTAATACCGGTATGTGCATAAATCGTTCATCAAATTTTGTCGTATATATTTTATTCGATTCAACATCGATATCGTACAAAGCTGCCACCCGATTGTCTCCTTGTTCGCTGTTAATGGTTCCAAAATAATTCCCATCAACCCGAAACTTTGCCGAACTCTCTACTCTATAATATCCATTCAAAGTCCCGGCAGAACCATCAGTGACATTAGACAAAATATAAAACAGAACCTCATTGGAAATACTTTCTCCAAAGCAGTTTTTGATGTTCGGCTCCAGCGTAAATTTATTTGCATCGATAATTTGCGTACAGGCAATTTCGCAATCAGCATAGTCGCCATGATAAAACTGAACCCTGGCGAGCATTCCTAAAGCCGAATATTTTGTTGCCCGATTGCTGTTACTTGCCGGCAGTAATTCCGAAGCAGTTTGTAAATCAGTAATTATGGCCTGATAGGTTGCTTCAATACTAGCTCGCGCCGGTTGATCATCAATACCAGGAACAGACATAATTAGCACTATTCCCAAATCTTTCTCAGGACTTTCGAAATACCTGAGTAACTCGTAATGCATAATGCCACGAATAAACATGGCCTCACCCATTAACTGTTTATACTGGTCGTTGTCCGGATCAAGAATAACAGGAACGGCCTCAATAATCCGATTAGCTTGCGCAATTATCCAGTAGGCATCCTGCCAAATTACTGAAGAAATTAAATTATCAGCCGACATGGTTTTATTGAGCATTTGCAGCTCCTCAAAAACGGTATTCTGCAAGCCTGATATTTTTACATTATTGGCAATCATGTCGCCAGCTACCCACAATCTGCCACCATACAAATAACCAGATTGCATACGATCGTAGCACCCAATAATTGCGGTTTGCATATTCTCAGCTGTTTCTAATGCCGATGCACTATTAATCTCGTCGCGTGGCTCAATATCAAGAAAGTCTTCGCAGCTTGAGAATGTAACTAGAATAGCAAAAAATAGAACTATATATTTTTTCATTTTATGTTCCTCCCAAAATTAAAATGTAAGATTAACACCAAAATTATAGCTTTTAACTTGTGGAGGACTCAAATAGGTTACACCACGAGTAGTATTACCGGAAGCATCTCTGTTTACTTCAGGATCCCATCCGGGATAATTGGTAAAAGTTAAAAGGTTTTGACCGTTGAAATACACACGCATTTTTGAGAAGCCAATTTTCCGAGCCAGTTTAATTGGTAAGGTATAGCCAAACACAACTGTCTTTAAACGAACAAAAGAGGCCTCGCTTAAATAGCGGGTAGAATTATAATTTCTGTTATCCTGTTGCCAAAATGCCATTGGCACATCTGTATCAAAAGCAGGAACCCATTCTTCTCTTGGATCTTCTGGGTTTGCTGGTGTCCAGGCATTCATTGCATTAGTCATTTGATTCCAGTTTCCATCAAATCCTCCTTCAAGAAATTTACCATCATCCCTGTAAACTTCCTGTCCTAGAGAAAAAGTAAATAGAAAGCTAAAATCAAAATCATAGATCATGAATGTATTATTGATTCCACCAAAATAATCAGGATATGGATTACCCTGGATTTTCGCATCACGATCGAAATCGAATTCATTGGTTATTTCGCCCCAATGGTTCACAAACAATTCCTCCCCTGGTAATATCTCGATATCCTTTTGAATCGTTTCTGTTTGTTCATCAGTGGCCCAATCGGTAACTGTTACCTGCGAATAGGCATTGGCTATACCGTACCATTCAACAAGTTTCCAGGCTCCAATTGTTTCGCCCTGCACTGCATAATTATTGCCAAAGGTTTCACCGGCTATTTCTGTTGGTGTAATCTTCACAATTTTGTTTTTATTTCGGGCTATATTAAAATCAGTAGTCCATTTAAAATGCTCTTTCACAATATTTCTTGATGTGATAAAAAACTCAAAGCCATAGTTGTCCATGGCTCCAACATTTCGTGTTACTGTTAATGCTCCTGAAGTGGCTGGTATATTCACATCCATCAACATGTCGGTGGTATTTTTAATATAATAGTCGAAACCACCATTAACACGACCTTGCATAAATGCAAAGTCGATACCTATGTCTTGTTGAAGTGTTTTTTCCCAAGCCAACTCGGGGTTCTCAATTCTACTATAGCCAATTCCAGGAGTTTCGTTATACTTTGTTGAGTAATATGATCCGAACCATTGAAAGTTGCCAAACTCGGCATTACCGGTAAGACCATAACTTCCTCTTAACTTCAGAAAGCTAATAAACTCACTTGGCCAAAACGACTCTTCTGAGATAATCCAGCCAACCGATCCTGCCGGAAAAACGCCCCAGCGATGATCCTTTCCAAACCTGGTTGATCCATCATAGCGCACGGAAAAATCCATGTAATATTTATCTGAATAATCATAAGCTAAGCGGCCAAACAGACTGCTAAATCGATAAGCTTCGTGCCAGGTACCACCATCTCTGGTTGACGCATTTCCGGGCAATTGTAAGCTTGGTGCCGGAAAATCGGTTCCGGTTACATAACTACCTATATCCTCGCTGGCAGAAAGCTGACTACCTCCTAAGGCTGTAAGCGAATGAGCGTTAAAATCCTTTTTGAACTGCAAGGTGTTAATCCAATTCCAGTTAATAATATGCAGTCTGCGATCATTTGCCTCTGCAACTTCCTGAGTGATGGTACCCTGATAAGTTTCTTCTCTGAGGTAATAATCATTCAAGCCATAATCCGACCGAAACGACAAATGATCAGTGATATCAAACTTCGCAAAAACATTACTCAGAATAGAGGTCGCATCAGCTACATAATTAAAATTTTCGTTAAAGGCCACCACATTTACACCGCTCCTTGGAGCAAAATAAACACCATTAGTATCAATAGGCATTATTGGCAGCGATCGGCTTTGTGCAGTTCCTAAACCTCCGGCCCAACTTGTAGGCACCCTATTATTCTTGGTATTGGTGATGTTAAAGTTGGTTCCTACTTGCAACCAGTCTTTAACCTGATGTGTAATGTTTACGCGTCCACTGGTTCTTACAAAATCATTCCCTACCAAAATACCCTTTTCGTCCCGGTAGGTTCCTGATAGGAAATAGGTTGTTTTATCGGTTGCACCGCTGGTTGAAATATTGAAATTCTGTACCAGCCCCACACGCATCATTTCATCTACCCAATCGGTATTGGTGTTTTCTGCCATAGCAGAATCAATTCCAAATGGAAGGTCGTTGTAAAAGTTATTTTCTGCTACTAATACAGACGCTTCACTTAAGTCCATCAATCTTGTTTCCGGATCGTACAAAGCCGAATTCAAATAAGCTTGCTTTGCATACTTCAAATATTCCGGTCCATTCAGCAAAGCCAATCTGTTTGTTTCTGAGGAAGTACCTCTGTAATAATTTACATCTACTTTGGCATCACCCTTTTTCCCTTGCTTGGTTGTGATCAATACCACTCCATTTGCCGACCTGGAACCATAAATTGCAGCAGCAGAGGCATCCTTTAAAATCTCCATAGATTCAATGTCTTCAGGGTTGATTTGTGCCAAAGCACTGGTGCCATCGGCAAACTTGCCATTGTCGGTTGTATTACCGGATATGATAGGAACACCATCAACAACATATAAGGGCTCGCTGGATGTTAGCAACGAGGAGGTTCCTCTAATACGAATAGACTTCTCGCCACCCGCTAAACCATTATTATTCAAAAGTTGTGTTCCTACCGCTCTTCCTTCGATGCGGCTAATAGCATCGGTTGCACCCACATCCCTCAGCTCATCAGACTTAACACTAACAATTGAGCCGGTAATTTCCTTTTTCCTTTTTGTACCGTAACCTATAACAACCAATTCGTCGAGTTGCATCATATCTGCAAGCAAATTAAAATTACTGGTTACTGTCTCATTTGCGCCAATCGTAAGCTCTCTGACAATTTTCTTATAGCCAATAAAGGAAACAGTCAGTTCAATTTTTCCGGCCTTTATATTTGATAAAACAAAAATGCCATCAACATTTGTGACCGTTCCGATGGTTGTTCCTTCGATAACAGCAGCGGCGCCAATTAAGGCCTCACCTGTTGATTCGTCGAGAACTTTCCCTGTAATGGTTCCATTCTGTGCATAGCTCAATAATCCCAGAGCGCTTGTAAGCACCAGTATGAAAACAAATCGTAAAGATCTAGTCATAATTTCATATTTAGATTATTAGTAATATTTTGATTAGTAGGTATCGGAAACAAATGAAAAACCCCGCAAGTGCGGGGTTTAATCATATTATGAAGAATGTTAGTTCTTAACTATCCGCTGAGAACTAATAATTCCTTTATTATTACTTACATTAATAAAGTATAAACCAGCTGGTAAGTTTTGAGTAGCGATGCTTATTTTATTTGAACTAGCTGTTCTGCTTATTATTGGTTGCCCAAGAATATTACAAAGAACAACTTTGTTTCCTACTTGCAGATGATTAATAAATAGGGTATTGTTTACAGGATTTGGGTAGATCATGATTGTCTCTGAATTGATGTTTGCAACATCCAGAGGCCAAACTGGTCCAACAAAAACGGTAACGGTATCACCATACATGGTACCTGCAGGTTCTTCTCCAGTTTCAGTTAGAGCAACCGGACGGATTGATAAGAATACATATTTATTTGCATCCGCTTCTACCAATGTGTAAGTATCTGTTGTACCATCAGATTGCACTACCTTGTTTGTTCCTGCATCGTCATCGGCTATTGCCCATTCAAATGTTGTAGCACCTTCAAGATCGCCATTAATATCTTCGTACGTATACATGGCCATTAGCTCTGTACCTATTTCGAGGTTAGTTGCCGTTATTTCAACACCAACAGCACGTGGAGCCGTTGCAATAGTTGGATTATCATTACTGTACCAAACATCAATAATATTCTCAAACCCTCCTACTGTATCTAATACGGTATACATTCTATTTGGTCCACCGCCAGGAAACTCAGACGTTCCCCAGTCACCATTTATTCTGAATTTAAATTCAATTGCTGCGCTACTGCTTGTGTCAACCGGCAAAGTAACTTTATAAACAGTATCCGCATCAACATCGCCAAGTTGGTTGCCACCGCCCCATCCGTTGAACGAACCAGCTACATCAAGATAATCTGTTTCCGGATTAAATACGCCAAGCATCGTTTGATATGGCATATGACAAATGAAAGTCACCGGCACGGCGTTTGGCATGAAGTTATCATAAATTCCATTAAATGTATAATCTGTTGCAGGAACAAAAAGCTCTCTGTTCGCACCACCACCTGCAAACTCTGAGGTATTCCAGTCTCCATTTATTCTGAACTTAAATTCAATTGCACCAGGATCTATTGGAGTAATATCAATTGAATAGATACCATCGCCATCGTCATCACTTAAATAATCCATGGCTCCCCAGCCATTAAACGAGCCGGCAACATCCAGCGAATCAAGTGCTGCATCAAAATTACCAGCAGCAATTTGATAATTCATATCACAATTAAGTGTAAGTACAGTTGGCGGTATTAGTGGCTCATCATTAAACCAAACATCAACTACATTGCTACCTGGAACTAAAGTAATAGACCTGTTGATCGTTTCTTCTGTTTGATCCATCTTAAACTTGAAGTCAAGTACTTGTCCTTCGGTTAGGCCTGTGCTAATTTCACCAACATAAATATTCTGAGGCACAAATGCTGTATCATACGTATTCTCCAATAATAACTCAGACATACCATCTACCATGGCATAAACGTTTCCGATCGCCGGATCGAAATTACCATCAAGAATTTGCTTATTCAGATTAACATTAAACATTACAACTGGCTCAGTGCTTGAGTAAGCTAATGGAATAAAGAAGTCTTGACAAGCAGAGCCCGAAGCGTCATAATCTCGCCCATCCGTTGTCCAATCAGTACCATTATTAAATACAGCACATATTTTAGTTACTACGGTACCTGATGGAAAGCCATAAAACTCTAGAGGATTATATGTAAATGAGAAAGTACCATCACCATTATCAGTAAAGTTTGGAGCTAAACCATTAGCGCCAGTATTGTCAAACTCTATAACATGATTCCATTGCGTACCGTCGACCAGTTCAACTCCTGAATGCATGGCTACGGAGGTGCCTCCTACCAATGTTCCAGATTCAAAACAGGCAGCTGCCGGATCAAAAGTTATTGTGAATGTTTCTTCAGCCGTGGGATTGGCCGGATCTAATGATATTGCCGCTGGCATTTGAGCAAGTACATTTGTAATTGCTGCTAGCAGTAGCAAATTAATAAGGGTAAGTAAAACTTTTTTCATAGCTCTATTCTTTTAAGGTTAATTGTTCAATGCGTGATATCTCAAATTTACAAAAAAAAAAGTTTGAAATCCATAATATAATTCCTTACAAAGCTTAAACAGAGGCTATTTATGCAATCATTTTCACATAAAACATTATTGCAAACGTTTGCAATTTCTATTTCAATCTTTATTATTTTGTATGTATATTGGAATATTTAATTTTTGCGGCTCTGCATAGATTAAAGATATTTGATTAATAAAGATAAATTGCAATATAGCAGATGAGAGGAACTCAAATTACCATAAAAGATATAGCAAAAGAACTTGGAATTTCACCATCAACAGTTTCTCGTGCGCTTAAGGATCATCCGGACATAAGCACTAAAACCAAGAAGGCGGTACAAGAACTCGCAAAAAAATATCGTTACAAACCAAATGCTGTAGCCCTTAGTTTGTTGCAAAGTAAAACCAATGTAATTGGGGTTGTTATACCGGAAATAGTGCACTTTTTTTTCTCATCAGTAATTAGTGGAATTGAAGATGTTGCTTTTGAAGCAGGCTATAACGTGATGATCTGCCAGTCGAATGAATCCTTCGATCGTGAGGTGGCTAGTGTTCAGGCCATGGCCTCTAGTCGTGTAGATGGTTTGTTGATTTCAATTTCAAAAGAAACTGTTAAACACAAACACCTTAAAAATCTCGAAGATCTTGGTATTCCAATTGTGTTCTTTGACCGGGTATGTGAAGAAATTCAAACACATAGTGTTGTTATAGATGATGAGGCAGGAGCGTTTAAGGCCGTAAGCCATTTGTGTGAAACAGGTAACCAACGAATTGCTCACCTCTCTGGTCCGCAGAATTTACTTATTGGTAAAAACAGACTGAATGGTTATAAGAAAGCACTAGCAAAGTTCGATTTACCATATGATGAATCCTTAGTGGTATTTTGCGACACCTATGAAAAAGCACTACTAGAAACACCTAAACTCTTATCAGAAAATAAACCTGATGCCATTTTTGCTGTAAACGACGAAACAGCAGCTGGTGCGCTCAAGGTAATTAAGCAACAAGGATTACGTGTTCCTGAAGATATTGCAATAATCGGTTTTACCAATGGAAGAATCTCAACAATATCGGATCCTCAATTATCAACGGTTGAGCAACATGGTTACGAAATGGGAAGGGAAGCAATGCAGCTTCTTATTAAACGATTTTCAACAAAGTTCGAAGACTACACGCCAGAAACTAAAGTAATTACATCTAGTCTCATTGTGAGAGACAGTAGTACGAAATAAATTCTTATGAATAAAAAAAAGGAGCAAAGTGCTCCTTTTTTTTATTCATTAATTATGTTTCTATAATGCTCGTATCTTTCCAGTATTTCAGATACGTACTTGTATGGTTCCTCGCCACGGCAGTATCCGTATTTAACTACAGGATCCTGATAAAACTCCGGGTTCGATTTATTCAACAAATAATAGTCTACATTGTCAAGCCAGACATTTTCATCTCTTCCAAACTTTTTTGCTAATCGCCGCGCATCAAGCACATGACCAAGCCCCACATTATAAGAAGCAATTACAAACTTTCTGCGTTCCAGCTTATCCTCAATTTTATCTGTCAGAATTTCATCAAGCCATTTTATATACTTTACCCCAGCTTCGATATTCTCCTGCGGAGACGAAAGTGTATCAACTCCAAATCGCTGAGCAGTACCAGGCATTAGTTGCATCAATCCAAAGGCACCAGCCCAAGATGTTACTGTAGGATTAAAATTCGACTCTTGATAAACAAGGGAAGCAAGCAATTTCCAATCCCAACCAATCTCTTTGCTACGACCTTTGAATATCTCATCATAATCAGAGACTTTCCCTGTACTCATGGCAAAGTACTCGCTATTGGCAATCTTTGCAGATCTAGAATTTTTAAAGTACTTATTATAAGTATAGCGGTATTTACTTGTTTTTTTGAAGTTGATCAACCACTTGTCAATCTCTGCCTTCAATTCATCATCGCCAGACCTAACTGCCCAAGCTAGTTTTTGCGGAAAGCTAACTGCCGTCTTAATATCTATGTTATCGAAATAGGTTCGATTTACCATTCCAACAATTTCGTCACAAACGGTGTATTCAATTTCGCCTTCGGCTACTAATTTAATAAGCTGTTCTGTTTCATAGTTTGGCAATTCAACTACATTTATGCTATCTCCTATTTCATCAGATAAGGATGCCAATCTATTTAGATAAACAGACCCCTTCTGGATATAAACAGTTTTTCCTGCCAGATCTAATTGATTTCGCAGTAACTTCTTCTCGAGCGTTGATTTCCTCATCCGCTTCCAACCTTCCGGTTTGCGCTGAACTAGTACTTGCCTTGTTTGAGCAATAGATTCAGAGAAACTAAGAAACCTACTCCTGTCTTTTGTTACCGTAAGGTTGGTTGCAATTAAATCGCATTCACCTTCCTGCAAATAGTCAAAAGTTTCTTCCAGATCGTTACTAACAATTACTTCAAGTTTTACATTTAAATAATCTGCCAAAGATTGAAGAAGTTCATACTGAAAGCCCATTGGCTCTCCTTTATAAACAAAATAGCTTGTTGTGTTATAGTCGGTAATTGCAACCAGTTTGCCCTGTTCACGCATATTATCAAGACGTGAATAAGGAACAGATACTTCGGTAGCCACACTCACTTGTTTTTCATTCTGACATGAAAAAAGTAAGAGCAGCATAGTAATCGAAAGTATCTTAAAAATATACAAATGTATTTGTGATTTCATTTTTGGTTAGTTTCGTGAACTAATACGCATTAGTGAGTTTAAAGTTTCATCATCCTGATTATTAGACAAAAGCTTCCAATGCTTTAGGAGAAACAGTACTTTATGGTACTATGTTAATGATACGTTCATAAATGGTTTAAACCCTTTTTTCACACTGTAAATGTACAATATATTTTTTAAAGCCTAATTTTCGACAATTTTCTTCAACTAATCATAGAAAAACCAGACCAATCCCCAGGTTAACCTGGCAGGATTTAAAGGATACAGATAAGCCCCATAATACTCTCTGCCAAGCAAACCTTCATTAAAATGCTCATATTTAATGAGAATTCTGACGGTCTTAAGTTTAAACTTGGCATATACATCAAATGTTGGATAGGCACCAATTAGTTTTTCATTTTGTGGATAATATGCTCCGTAAACAGGCATATAGCCAGGTGCATTAAACTTACTGGTAATCCAGCCATCAACTCCAATCTGAAAATTTAGAACATTGTCTAAAATTGTGTTCTCATAATATAAAGATCCCTTATAATAGTATTTCGGTAATGGGAAGTGCCGCGTGCTATAAACATGCTGAAATGAGAGATTGTTCATCATTGTAAATCTGCCGAATGAGAATGCCTTATTAACACCTATTGAGAAATATTCGTAAATGCCTTCTTTTTGCGATAAAATGGCAGATTCGCTAAAATATATTGGATTTCCTAATAGTCCCCAACAAACCTTCAATTCTAATTTTCGTTCGAAATTGAAATAATTCCCATCGATAAATGTTCTCGATTCTTTGCCAGTTGATTGAACAGATATGTTATTTGCTAATGATGAGTTATAATAAAACCAATCTGGATCTTTGGATTTATGTGATAAGCTAATCTTTATATTACTTGACGTAGTGTCTGATAAACTCATAATCCAATCACCGAATAGTTCCATGTTACCTGCATTATATCCAAGAGCAGTATAGCTAAGTGACAAATTAGCTTTCCAGTTATCCTTATAAAGACCACTGTTAGCTCTTATGGCAAGGCTATTATCACTAGCATTATCAACATGATAAAAATGATAATACTGATGAT
>JBFHES010000136.1:0-12276 GCA_041584015.1 Bacteroidales bacterium | reverse complement strand
CGAGTGCCTGGAGCGACAAATTACTTTGGGTGAAGAAGTACCTTGGTGAAGTAGCACATAAAAGGCTTATCTTGTCGCATCACAAGAATTTGTTGAATGGTCAATTTATTATTGACGATCGCACCGCACGTGGAGTTGATAAATTCAATGGAAAGCATATCCATTTTGGAACCAAGGGATTTGAATCCTGGAAAGAAGTGATTTCCTATTTGAAATAATCAGATTTTACAAATAAAGAAAATAATGAATAACCAAAATAAAATAAACTGCCCCAACTGCGGAACCTCTATTGATGTTCAGGACATCCTGGCTCATCAGTTAGAGGATGAAATCAAACAAAAATACCAGGCGCAAATAGCTAATGAAAAGCAAAAGTATGAGTCTGAGCTAGAGGGATTGAATAAAGCCAAGGCAATATTTGAGCAAAAGAAAAAGCAAGAAAATGAACTTTTCCAGGAGCGATTGGAGCAGCAAATAAAGGAGGAGAAAAAGGCGATTGAAGTCAAGTTGAAATCAAAGATGCTCGAAGAGCAATCGGAGCAATTTTCTGCACTACAAAAAGAACTTAACGAAAAGTCGGAGCAAATAAAGGAGCTGAACCGGACTAAAGCTGAGATAGAAAAATTAAAACGAGAAAAGTCTGAGTTAAAAGAAGCTGCGGAAGCTGAAGCCCAGAAGAAGCTGAATGAATCTTTGGTCTTGGAAAGAGAGAAAATAAGAAAGCTGGAAGAGGAGAAAACAGAACTGCGTTTCAAAGAAATGCAAAAGCAGCTGGAAGATCAGAAGAAGCTGACCGAAGAAATGAAACGCAAGCAGGAGCAGGGCTCCATGCAGCTGCAAGGAGAGGTGCAGGAATTGGCCATCGAAGAGTGGTTGGCAGCGCAATTTCCTTTGGACAGCATTGATGAGATTAAGAAGGGAGCACGTGGCGGAGACTGTATTCAGGTTGTGAATACCCGGAGTCGCCAGAATTGTGGCACTATCTATTACGAGAGCAAACGAACAAAGGATTTTCAACCAACATGGATTGAGAAGTTTAAAGCTGATATACGGGATAAGGGAGCGAGCATTGGCGTGCTTGTAACTGAGGTAATGCCGTCGGACATGGAACGCATGGGAATGCGCGATGGCATCTGGATTTGCAACTATGAAGAGTTCAAAGGCCTATGTTCAGTGCTTCGTGAATCTATTATTCAATTGAGCCTGGCAGTTAGTTCACAAGAAAACAAAGGCGATAAGATGCACATGTTATACGACTATATGACCACCAATACTTTCCGCATGCAGGTAGAAGCGATTGTTGAGGGATTCTCATCAATGAAAACAGCGTTGGATAGCGAGAAGCGTGCCATGCAGCGGATTTGGAAGGAAAGAGAGAAGCAAATCGAGAAAGTGATCACCAATACTATCGACATGTATGGCTCGATAAAAGGAATCGCCGGTAGTGCAATACAAGATGTGAAGGCACTGGAATTACCTGGTGATGAAGAATAGAAACTAATGCTAGCTATATGACAACTAATTATTATTTCCCATTTGGGAGTCCGCTTAAAAAAGTGGAGCAAAAAGACCGAAGCCCAAAGAAGGTGTTTGTATTGGGAGTTTATGCCAGTGCAGTGCATGCTAAATGGATTGGCGCAGACGGAAAGCAAAAGGTAGCTGCACTAGCGGTCGCAAGTGAGCCGGAAATATTTTGGACTGGTAAGAATGCGGAAGCCATAATCAGGTCAATCAACATACCGGCAGAGCTTGGTAGGCTTGTTCCTGCGAATTCAAATCTTAATGGCCCCTCAGGAAGATCGCTTGATGAGCAGTTTCTCAAACCACTTGGTTTTACAAGAGAGGATGTTTGGTTATGCGATCTGCTACCCGAGTCGCGAAAGAATGAAGGTCAGGCGAAGGCAATTAAAAAGCACTATACCGAAGAAATAATGCATGCTTATGATCTCACACCGGCAAATATTCCTGACTTTATGAAGAAGGAGTTAGATTCAACAGAACGAAGGGCAGAGATTTTAAATGAATTGGAGCAATCACAGGCAGATACAATTGTTTTATTGGGCGATGAACCAATCCGTTGGTTTTTAAACTTCTTTGATAATCGATATCGTAAATTGTCAGACTTCGGCGGCACACCAGATACCTATGGAAAGGAGCATCTCGTAGATATTGGTGGGAAATTTTATAAGGTTATTCCTCTGTGTCATCCGCGAAACGCAAGTAGGCTTGGTAGCTCAAGTAAGTTATGGGGAGAACTGCATGACAATTGGGTAGAGGAGAAGCTCGCTGAATAGACGTTGAGTCGCATTCCGAGATCAGCCCTATGGATCAGTCTATACCATGAACCGCAATTTTGGCCACTAATCGTTCATTCATATCTAGCAGTTTGTTTATTTTAAGCTGAGATTCATTATTCTCAGTTTCTAGTTCCTGATTCTTTTTTGCCAGGGCTTCAAAATCTTTTTTAAGGTAGAAAAGTTCTTCAGAGAGCTTCGATTTTGCTTTTCTAAGCAACTTATGGTCATGCTCGAGTTGTTGCAGTTTGTTTCGATCAGGTTGCTGTGTTGGGTATTTTAGATTTTTCTTTTTTAGATGAATGTTTTTGCAGCTACTGCCACAATATTTGCTTTTATGTGTTTTAGCAAGATAAGTTGCCCCACATTCAACGCAAACAAGCGTCAAAGGCTTGTAATTTCTTTTTTCGGTGCTCATTTTTCTGTCAGTTATCGTCACTTTTTTGTTAAACCGTATTTGGATCGTCTCCCAATCATTTTGAATCGTATTCAGATCGTATTCAGATCGCTTAAAAGTAGCTCATATATGTGACAAACCGCCTCCGAATCGTATAATTGTCCACATTCGTTCAATGGATCGCCTCCGGATCGTATTTGTTTTTATTGTTTATTTAGTTTGCAAAGTTAAAGAGCTATATATAAATAATATCCGAATTCGTAGATTACCGTAAATTTGAGTACTTTCAATTAATAAATAGAACGGTAAGGCGCGAGCAGCGCTTGATGATTACCTAAATGCTAAAATGACAGGGCGTATTTGCAGGATATAAAACCTAATCTAGGTGCTGCAGCAAGTTAATGGCATGCCAATAATTGAAAAGTTAAGCTTTATGATCGTACAAGGTCGTTCCAGATACATCAAGATCGTTCCAGTTCGATAATGATCGTTATTGAGTTTTTGCTTGTTGAATATTTAACTGTATTTGCTGATCGATGATAGAAATGCAACTAATGAAGCCTTGTTTTAGAAACTTTAATGGTTTATTTCTAGATTCTTCTGATTCCTCTACCAATTCTGATGAAATAAACCTGCTTTTTAATCCTTTAGGAGTTTTGCCAAGTTCTCAGTTGAATGTGTTCTTGCCTTTTATGTTATTTTGATCGGGAAGTATTCGTGTAATACTATCCACTAAAGATTCTGGATATTTGATTGCTACATATTTTATGCAATAGATTCCCATACCTAAATTGAGCAATGGCAAAGTTTCGAATGCCCTTATAGATGCCAGGATTATTTTTTTACATTCATTAGATTTATCTTACTACTCAATTGATAGGATTAGCAATAGTTTCACGGGTAATAGGCTAATTTATTAGGCTTAATATCATTCCTGAATTAATATCGTTGTTGGTTGATGCTACCTAATGCTATAGTGCTTGCTACAGATCTCCTGCCTTATGTCTTAGTTATTAATTATGAGTTCTTCCTTCTTTAAAAACTCCTCATCCGTCAGGCTTTTTAAAAAAGCGATTAAATCTTGCTTTTCTGACGTGCTTATTTCGAAGGGTTTAATAAACTGACTTTTATTTGGATGTACTTGTCCACCTTTTGAATAATGCTCAATAATCTCTTCAAGTGAGGCAATTGATCCATCGTGCATGTATGGTGAGGTTACCTCAACGTTTCGTAGACTTGGCACTTTAAACAAATCACGATCTTTTTCCACATGAGTAATTCGCATCCTTCCTGAATCTAATGGGTAAGCGTTTTCATAGAGACCATTGTTTTTGAGACTAAAATCAGTAAATAAAAAGCCCGAATGACAGGCTGTGCAATTTAACTTATTTGTAAATAACCTCATGCCTTGTTGTTCCGAATGGTTAAGTGCAGTAGAATCTCCGTTTATAAATTGATCGTACTTACTATTACCACTAATTAAAGTTCGCTCAAAATTGGCAATTGCCCTTGTGATGACATATGGATTAGGCTCTTGTCCATATGCATCTTTCGCCAATTGAACATACATAGTGTTTTTCTTTAAACGCTCAGTTATTAGTTTTAAATCAAAATCAAATTCGCTGTGTTCTTGCACAGGTACAATAATCTGCATTTCTAATGTAGGTACTCCTTTGTCGAGCAGTATTCCTTCGGTTTGGTAAACAACGTTTGCCAAGCTGGGAGCATTTCTGCTAACCCTACGGTTTTTAATTCCTATGCTTTTCTGAAGTCCATCTGTAAATGCTAATTCAGGCAAATGGCAGGTAGCACAAGAAACAGAACTATCTCTTGACAATACTGTGTCGTAGAACAGACGTTTCCCAAGTTCTACCGAGGAAACTGTTAAGGGATTACCCTCTTGAAGAATAGGCTCAGGAAATCCTTGAGGAATATTTAATTGATATTCTTCCGGTAATATTGCAAAATGCCCGAAGATGAATAACATCCCCAGGCAAATTACTACATAAATATTTTTCTTGATGCTTAGCTTTCGAATCATATTGCTAAACTACGTACTTATTTTCTTACAATGAATTTTTCAGTTATTCTTTCATTGTTATCTGTTATAAAAACGGCCAGGTAGGTCCCACTATTAAGTTCTCTATTAATGAAGTAGTTTCCTTCGTTTGATAAATGCTCTTCGCTGATCAAAACTCTCCCCTGAAGATCTAGAATCTCAATTGAGGTGTAGTTAGCTTTCGGTAGTTTGTAAAAGATAACCGGAGCATATGGTTGTGAATAATCAAAATAGATATTGTTTTTGTATTGGATGGTGCTATTGATGTCTAGCAAAGCATTATCCTCAAATACAACCTGTGTATTTGTATTTACCATTATCGTCTCATTAACTGGAAACACACCGTGCTTGGTTCCTTCAGAAATTAAATCAACTGAGTTTAACCATCTAGCGATATCTACTTTCAAGTCCACGGCAAGGACAGAGCCATTTGAGCTACCTGTTGTCTCAATATAAGAAACATTTTGAAGGTAATTGTCATCTCCAACAGCATGGAACTGAAATAATTTGTCTGGAACTTGATCTCCGTTTGAGTCAACGTTTCCTTCAATAGCAATGAACTTATATCCTGCCGCCCAGCCCCAATGCATGTTTGGGTTTTTTGGAGCAAGGGGATGACTAGATGGATAAGAGTTTGGGTCGAGGTGATTGTGTGCGGCATCGACGCCTAAATCGAAACTAATACCCTCCAAAACATCTACAAAAGCTGGAGCAATACTATAAAAGCTAACATTACCACTGGCGAGTACATATTCATCCGTTAAGCTTGAGACTTGTCCTCCGTCATGAGTAAGATTTATACCTGATAAATAGTACTGTACACGTGTTATTTCAATAGTATTTCCAGTACCATCTGTATACATTTGTCCATAGTTAAAAGCTTCGCCATTATATACGTGGCTAAGATTTAAATTAAGCCATTGTTGCGCACTTACAACGTTTACAGCTATAAACAACGTTAAAACCAGTAGAATTCTCTTCATAATATTATAGTTTAAGTGTTTCGTATTTGTATATGTACAATTTAAATGATACTGTTTAACTTTAAACCGTTTAAGTGTTGAACAATCATTCATCAATAAGGTTTAAGATATTTAGGTCTTATTTTCCATAATTAATAAAACATGAATTATGAAAACCACTTTTAATTGCTTATCAGCTTTATTCTTTATTTTTATTCTATGCTCCTGTACTGAGGATGCCCAGCCAATAATTGAGGCTAAGTATGATTCAACTGCCTATGTCATGAATATTGGTTTATTGAGTCCTCCTTATATTGCTGATGATAATGAATTAACGCAACAAGGTGTTAGGTTAGGCAAAATGTTGTTTTATGAAACCAGATTATCTAAGGATGGAACACAGGCATGCGCTAGTTGTCATAGGCAAGAACATGCTTTTACTGATACAGCAAGATTTTCGATTGGTGTTGAAGGTTTAATGGGAAAGCGTCAGGCAATGACAATTTTTAATATGGCATGGAATACAAATGAATTCTTCTGGGATGGTCGTGCTCACCTGTTGAGGGACCAATCTTTGCTTCCGATTCAAGATGAGTTGGAAATGAATGAGACATTGGAAAATGTGATTTCCAAGTTAGCAGAAGATACAATGTATACGAATCAGTTTAAGCGAGCCTTTGGAAGTAAAGAGATTACTTCCGAAAAAATGTCTCTGGCAATGGAGCAATTCATGAATAGTATCGTTTCAGTAGATAGTAAATATGACCGATTTCTTAAAGGTACAGCTAGCTTAACTGCAAGCGAAGAGCGAGGTAGAGAATTGTTTTTTGGTGAGTACAATCCTGGATTTCCAGAATTATCAGGTGCGGATTGTGCCCATTGCCATGAAGGGAAGAATTTTGAGAATGATTCATATATCAATAATGGACTAGATACAGATGCCGAGATAACCGATATCGGGCGTGAGGATGTAACAGGATTAGAGGAAGATAATGCTAAGTTTAAGGTAACCTCATTACGTAATATTGAGGTAACAGCACCTTATATGCATGATGGTAGATTTAATACACTACGAGAGGTAATAGATCATTACAATGATGGAATTAAAGTGTCTACCACACTAGACCCTGCCTTAGAATATACAACATACACTGGATTAATGTTAACAGAACAGGATAAAGATGACTTGATAGCATTTCTGAAAACACTAACAGATGAGACAATGCTAACCAATCCTGAATATGCAGATCCCTTTTAGGGGGGTGTATTGAAAATAACTATTTCTAGGTATTTAATTCTGTTAAATAAGTAATAATTTTGTGTGCTTAATTAGGTGATAATGGAATATAAGCACGAGAAAAAAACGATGTGGGTCGTTCTTTTAACGGCGATCACGATGGTGGTAGAGGTTCTGTATGGTATAACTACTAAGTCGATGGCCTTACTAGCCGATGGTATTCACATGGGGTCACATGTCCTTGCTATTGGTATGAGTTGGATTGCTTACATCATTGTTCGTAAAGTGTCTAAAAGTGATAAATTCAATGGGAATTCCGATAAGATTCTTTCGCTATCAGGCTATAGTAGCGGTTTAATGCTACTGATTTTTGCGGTTGTAATTGTTTTTGAAGCTGTTCAACGTTTCTATAATCCTGTCACTATTGTATATAAAGAAGCTATTCTAGTTGCAATTATTGGTTTGGTTGTAAATATTGCTAGTGCTTTTTTATTACATCATGACCACGAACATTCTGATCATAACATAAAAGCTGCTTATCTACATGTTATTGCAGATGCGCTTACTAGCTTATCTGCTATATTGGGATTAATAGCTGCAATGATTTGGGATATACCATTCATTGATACCATTGCGGCACTTCTTAGTTCATTTGTAATCATTCGGTGGTCGATTAGCTTACTTAAAGACACTGGTAGAACATTACTTGATATGGAGCATGCGCATAAAGGTAACAGTCATGAATCTCATTATTAAATTCATGATAAATGCGTAAGTCATTATTTCATATATCAAAAATGGACTGCCCATCTGAAGAAAACATGATTCGGATGAAACTCGATGGTATACATTCAATTAGGAAATTAGATTTCGATTTAGAGAAACGAGACCTTACAGTATTTCACTCAGAGGACGAGAATGAGATATTATCACGTTTAGAGTCATTAAATTTCGGAGCAAAACTTATACAAACAAGTTCAATTGAAGAAATAGATATAACAATAAAAGCTTCTAATTTGCAATCAAAACTACTTTGGGCTGTTCTCATAATCAATTTCGGATTTTTCATAATTGAAATGACCACAGGCTTGATTTCAAAATCAATGGGTTTGGTAGCTGATTCTATGGATATGTTAGCCGATTCCTTTGTGTATGGATTAAGTCTTTGGGCAGTTGGTTCCACAGTAATAAGAAAAAAGAAAGTAGCTCGCCTAAGCGGATATTTTCAACTGACTTTAGCGCTGTTAGGAATAATTGAAGTAACAAGGCGTTTTATTGGTTTTGAGGAAATGCCTGATTTTAGAATAATGATTGGAGTATCAATATTGGCACTAATTGCAAATGCTATCTGCTTAAATCTGCTTCAAAAATCAAAAAGTAAAGATGCTCACATGAAAGCAAGTATGATTTTTACTTCAAATGATGTAATTATTAATGCGGGTATAATACTTGCAGGGATTTTGGTATTACTTACACAATCCAAGTATCCTGATTTAATTGTTGGCTCGGTTGTATTTTTGATTGTTGTCGGAGGTGCAATTAGGATATTAAAACTCGGAAGATAATGAAGTTAATTGTATTAATATCAATGATCACTTGTCCTGAATGCGGTTTCCAAAAAGAAGAAACTATGCCAGAAGATTCTTGTCAATTTTTCTATGAATGTAAAAGCTGTAAAATCGTTTTAAAACCCCAAAAGGGTGATTGTTGTGTTTACTGTTCTTATGGTTCTGTGAAATGTCCTCCAATACAAATGTGTAAAAATTGTTGTTAATCTTACCTTTGCTAAATGAATTCAACTTTACATATAAAAAACATGGTTTGTAACCGCTGTATTAAAGTGGTTAAAGATGAGTTTGATAAATTGGATTTAGTTATAGAATCTATTGATTTGGGCAAGGTTAGTGTTTTTTCTGAACTCAATGATTCTAAGTTATCACAGATAAGAGGTGTGTTAGAACAAAATGGATTTGAGCTTATTGATGATAAGAAAAGTAAGCTTATAGACCAGATTAAAACGCTTGTCATTGAAATTACTCATTACGAAAAAGAGGTTTCTGCAACAGTGAACAGCTCAGAGTTTATTTCAAAGGAAATTGGATACGATTATTCCTATTTAAGTAAGCTCTTCTCATCTGTTGAAGGTATAACCATAGAAAAATACATTATCAATCAGAAAATTGAAAAAGTAAAAGAGCTTTTGGCTTATGGTGAATTATCTCTAAATGAAATTTCTTATCAACTTGGATATAGCAGCGTGCAGCATTTATCTAATCAATTTAAAAAGATTACAGGTCTTACTCCCTCACACTTTAAAAAACTAAAGGAAAAAAAGCGCAAGCCTTTAGATGAAGTGTAAGCATTCATTGTCAAATGCTTATTTCTTTATTAATTTGATTCGTCTGAAATTTCCATTAAAATTTGCATCTATATCCGAAATCTTGGTCAAGTGAGACTCATTGACAATGGATTCAAAACTTCTTGTTATATCAGAAAACATTAAATTGGTAAAGAGGTTTGCCGTTTTGCGTAAAATAGAAGCTTTACGTCCTTCGCGAACAAATTTATCAAATACTGCAATTTGACCTCCTGCTCTTAAAACCCTTTCGGATTCAGTAATACAGGAAATAGGGTTGGGGATTACTGAAAGAACTAGATGCAAGATGATTTTGTCAAATGAATTATCGTCAAATTCAAGATTTTGTCCGTCCATTTCAATTGCTTGAACATTTCGGTTCAAGGAAGAATTTCGTTTTTTGATTCGGTGAATCATTGCAGGAGTAATATCGGTAGCGACTACATCACAATCAATAGGTAAGAATTCTAAATCTAAACCAGTACCTGCACCAACTATCAGAATTTTATCTCCAGGCCTAATATCTAATGACTTGATTGATTTTTTTCTTGATTCTTTAAGAATTACAGCGGCTAAATCGTATCCAGGAGAATACAGTGTATATCGTATTTTATTCCATGTATTCGTATTTATCTTCATATTTAAGAGTATTCTTAGTCTTGTTCAATAGAACATTTTTTGCTTTATTTTCAGGCTACTAATATACCTTCATTAAGCAACAAATCCTTTTATGCAAAAATGATGTTACTTTTTTCAAAAATGATGTAACAGCAGTAATTAATATGAAGCCGTTCTTTGTAATCTAAAAATTACAATGATGGAAGTATTAGATTACCTCAAGATATTTTTCACAGACTTTGTTACCATACTGGGTGAAATGTCGCCCTATTTATTACTTGGTTTCTTTTTTGCCGGTTTACTTTATGCTTTTATGCCTCGTCAAAAGATTGAGAAGTATTTTAGTGGAAATTCGGTGAGATCTTCCGTATTGGCATCCATGTTTGGCATCCCTTTACCACTTTGCTCTTGTGGAGTTATCCCAACAGGAACAGCATTTTATAAAAACGGTGCATCGAAAGGAGGAACGATATCTTTCCTGATATCTACTCCCCAAACAGGTGTAGATTCAATTTTAGCAACTTTTTCATTACTCGGACTTCCTTTTGCAATCATTAGACCTTTAGCTGCTTTGATTACAGGAATAGCTGGTGGAATTATTACTGGAAAAGTCACACCAAATGAAGCATTAGATGCACCCTATCAAGAAAAAATGAAAGTTGAAAAGACATTTAATGAAAAGTTGAAAGATGTGTTCCGTTATGGCTTTGTTGAGTTTATACAAGACATCTCAAAATGGTTGGTTATTGGTTTGGTTCTGGCAGCCATTATATCAGCGCTTATACCTGACGACTTCTTTGAATTATTAAATCTTTCTCCAATTCTACAGATGTTAATGATTCTTGTTGTATCCATTCCCCTGTACATTTGCGCAACTGGAACTATTCCATTGGCAGCAATACTAATTTTAAAAGGCATTAGCCCCGGTGCAGCATTTGTTCTTTTAATGGCTGGACCAGCTACGAATGCCGCGACCATCACCATGATCGGAAAGGTGCTTGGTAAGAAAAGTCTGTTTACCTACTTAGGAACAATAATTATAGGCGCACTGTCCTTTGGATTAATCATTGACTATGCGCTTCCTTCAGAATGGTTTACACAAATAGCTAGCGAACATTTAGCCCATAATCATGGACAAAGTAATAGTTGGTGGCAAATTGCTTCTGGAGTAGTCTTAATTGCTCTCATTATTAATGGCTATATCCGGCGTAACATATCTTCAAACCAGAATACAAACGAAACAATAAATAACAATATCATGAAAAGTCAAACAATTAAAGTAGAAGGAATGACCTGCAACCATTGCAAGGCAAATGTAGAATCGAACCTTGAAAAGCTAAATTTCATTAATAGTGCAAAGGTAAATCTTAATGATAAGTCCGTAACCATTGAGGGCGATAATATTGAGATTGAAAAAGTAATAGAAACCGTAAATGCACTTGGTTACAAGGCAGTTTAATGACGTCAAAACCCAAAATGATATAACTCAAATCCATAATTTTGTAAAACATATCGTGGTAAAATGCGTTACTCTTGTATAGAGTTTAATAATAATGTTTAGAAAAACAATACATATCGTTTTATCTGTTTTCCTAATGGTAGCTACCACGGGGGTAACTTTTTCTATGCATTATTGTGGTGGTAACTATGTTTCTACATCTATTAATAAAGAAGCAGCGTCTTGTTGTGATGACGAAGATTGCTGTAAAAATGAAACCGTTCATATTGAAGTAGAAGATGATTATGTAAGTCCTATTCAAATTGATAACACTAAAGTTGTTGAGTTGGATGTTCTTTTTCCTATCCTTTTCGCATTACATTTTGAACTGTTCCCTGAAGAAAAGGAAACATTTGAAGTATATTCAGACACTTCGCCACCGCCTACTATACAAACCCGTCTTTCCTTACTCCAAATATATCTTTGTTAGATAGTTAATTGATTGATTTACAGTTCACTTTAAGGCTGAATTGTAATGTTGCGCAAATTATTTTGCCGTGCTCCTACGCTGAAGCTTCGGCGCAAGCGTAAATTTTTAATTAATTGAATGTTTATCAAATTCTTTTAGATATGTTGAACAAAACCATAAAATTCTTTTTAGAGAATAAGTTGGTGACATTCCTGCTTCTCGTAATATTTATTGCTTGGGGTATTATTTCGTCACCATTCAGTTGGGAAACAGGATTTCTCCCTTCTGACCCAGTTCCTGTCGATGCAATACCTGACATCGGCGAGAACCAACAAATAGTATATACAGAATGGGCAGGTCAATCACCACAGGACATCGAAGACCAGGTGTCATATCCATTAACAACCGCTTTGTTAGGGATTCCGGGTGTACAAACCATCCGAAGT
>JBFHES010000135.1:0-12353 GCA_041584015.1 Bacteroidales bacterium | reverse complement strand
TTCAATCTGGTCGCTCCATTCGAAAAATGAATAGGCATTCCAGCCTAGTAGGTTGTCATTTCTTTTGTGTGAGAAGAAAAGTGATGTATTTATCTTGAACGCACCTGATGATGGTTGCAAAGATATTGGAATGGTGATGCCGTGGCTACTTTCTTCGAATGCACCTATTGGTAGCCTTGTGCCTGCAGAAAGCACCAACTGCTTGTAGTCAGCAAAGCTGCCTTTCAAGAGAGAGTAACGCAGCGATAGCGCCAAATCTCCTAAACCCGACGATGCAATAGATTCTGTTCCGCCAGGAAGATTTACCTCTTGAAGCTTTTTGTAGAAATAGCCAAGTTCGGTATGAATTGTAATTCTTTTAGTTAGTCCGTAACTTACTGATAGATTACTAAAATTGTAATAACTCTTATTTATGTATTGATTATTTTCCTTGTTGTTTTCATGAAAATAATCCCGCGAATAGCTCCTTCTAAATGAGGTGAAGATTTGAAGTTGTTTGCTTTTAAGGTTAGCATTTGAGCCATCTCCACCCACTGGATTCCCGGCAGAACAACATTGCCCGGAAACTTTAAGATCTATTAGAAAGAGTGTAATTAAAATCAACAAAATAAGCTTACAGCTGCTGTTCATGAGGTTTTAGTTTGGGTGTACCGTAATAACGATGGTATCCTGAACGGTTCCATGTTCGTTTGACACCTGACATAAAACTGTGTTTATACCATCGCATGACGGACAGCCCCAGTATTTAACTGTTGAACTATCAACACCAGCCATGCTGCCATGATTCGTGCTCCAGGCAAACCTTAAGTTTTCGCCTTGTGTATATGCAGTAATAAAAACTTCTTCCCAAATGATTACTTCTGTTTTATCTGCAACCAAGCTGTCGATGGCCAATAACGGACTGTTCTCATTGATTTCTGCCAATTCATCATCGCATGCAACAACAAGCAGAATGGCCAAAATAAATATCAACTTGGTATTGTTTAGTATTTTTTTGAGATCCGCCATGAGAATGTATTTTAGAACAAACCACCGTAAATGAGGCCTGAGATACTTGCCATAATAATTACCAAGGCAACATATACCAGTGTTTTTTGAGTGCCAATAACTCCTCTAATTACCAGAATGTTTGGTAAGGATAGAGATGGACCCGCAAGCAAGAGAGCCAAAGCCGGGCCTTTTCCCATTCCGGCGGCAATTAAACCTTGTAGGATTGGTACTTCAGTTAATGTGGCAAAATACATGAACGCCCCAACGATGGATGCAAAAATATTTGAGAAGATAGAATTGCCCCCCACCAGAGAAGAAATCCATGAATTAGGAATGATACCTGCAATCTGTGTTGTATCATGGGTTGAGCCCAAAAGAAAGCCAGCAATCACAACACCAATGGCTAACATAGGCATTATTTGTTTTGTAAACCCCCATGTTGAAATCATCCACTCTTTGTTATCGTTATCCTTCTTATCGATAAGTAAAATTGTACTAATACTTGCAATGGCCACGAGCACGGTAAAAATTGCTGATGAGCTGAGGAATCCGGCTGCAGCAGTAGCTACAGTTGCCAGCAATACATGTTGCCACTTAAGTTTAAGAATGAAAATAAGCGATATGATGAGTAATAGCGAAAAGCCTATGGTAATATTCCATTTGTTCGACCAGATCCAGAACCAGGCGCCATCGCTTGTGCCCTCGGCAGGACTGCCCCAGTTTGCAAACACAAGAATTACCACTAAGGTGAAAAAGTGAAAGGCGGTTTGCCATAATGGGCGTTTCTCTGGAATATTCGGAAAATTTACCTGTTCTTCACGTTTGGCATTTTCTTCTTTTCGATAAATAAGAGACATAACGCTACCAATCACAACAGCGAAAACTACCGCACCAATTACCCGCGCAATCCCCATCTCCATACCTAGAATCCGTGCTGTTAATATGATAGCAAGAATGTTTATTGCTGGTCCCGAATATAAAAATGCTATTGCTGGTCCTAAGCCTGCTCCACGCTTATGGATGCTTGAGAATAATGGTAGAATGGTGCAACTGCACACCGCCAGTATAGTACCCGACACGCTTGCAATAAGATAGGCTAACCATTTTTTAGCTCCGGCACCAAAGTATTTTATAACCGAAGCCTGGCTTACAAAAATTGCAATTACGCCAGCAATTAGAAATGCAGGCAGCAGGCATAATACTACATGCTCTCGCGCATACCATTTTGACAAATCGAGCGTAGCTTGAATTGCTTCCTGAAAGCGCGCGTTCTCTAGCGGAAGGAAATACACACCTGCAAACACGGCAGCAATCCAGCCGAGAATTTTAAACTCTTTTTTCCAATCCATGAATTGTTGCTTAGAATTTTAGCTGTAAAACTTATTAAAGAAAATATTCATAAATAAAATAGAGGCCAACGCCAATAAAGAGGATTGATATAATTCGGCGGAACCAAATATCGAATACCTTTAGCTTATTGTATAACGAGCCTACGCTGCCCAACGAGAAGGCAATTAACCAGGCAAAAATGATTACCGGTAAACCAGTTGCTAGTGCAAAAACAATAGGTAAATATAGTCCTTCAACACTGGTAACAGTCATTGGTATTAACATGCCAAAGTAGAGTACTCCACTATACGGGCAAAAGGCTAATGCAAAAATAACCCCTAGTAAAAGAGAGCTCCAATAGCCTTTCCCACTAGAGTTTTCAAACTTTTCAGTTAGCCGACCCATTCCGGTTTTTGGAAGCTTAATCAGGTCGAGCATGATTAAACCAATAACAATTAACAGTGGTCCAAGTAATTTTTCTCCCCATCCTTTTAAGGCGGCAGAAATCTCTAATTGGCTGGCTCCAAAATAAAATATAAGTCCAATGAGTGTATATGTAAGGGCACGACCTAATGTGTAAATCAAGCCTTTAATGAATACCACTTTTCGATCTTTAATATCTCTGCTAACAAAACCAATTGCCGTTATGTTGGTGGCCATTGGGCAGGGACTAATGGCGGTCATTAAGCCAAGTAAAAATGCTGAAAGGATTGGCCATTCAGCATTTTCAAATAAGTCTAGTAATAAAGACTCCATAGTTATTTAAACTAATTTGTCTAAGTTCTTCTTAATTTTTGCTTCTAATTTTTCAGGCTTCGTTTTGGCATACATAAAAGCATCGTTGGTAAGGTCAACTTTTTTATCACCCTTAATGATGAGCAAAGATTGACCGGTAACTTTCATTTCTTTAACCAATGCTGCACTTGCTGCATCTTCAATATTTATTGAATGGAAAACCATTTTGCCGTCTTTCATTTGATCAGCATAGTTCGCCTTTAACGCTTTTACAGTTACGTCTTCAACAGCTGTGCAGGTAGCACATCTTCTTTCGTTATGAAAGTAATAAACAGTAACATCAGCTTTTGTAATTTTACTTTGTTTTGCACCGTTGCATGCCTTTGAACTAGCACATTTCTTCTTACATTGAGCAGTACCGTCAAATGATACCGCTGTTAAAGTAATTGCGAATAGAAGGATTAGAATCTTTTTCATGATATAGTTTATTTAATTAGTAATTTCTTAAGTTCTGATTCGGTAGGAACTCTCCCTTTAAGGATTACCTCGTTGTCAACAATAAGGGCAGGAGTTGACATGATGCCATAACTCATTATTTCCATTATGTCTTCCACCTTAGTTATTGTGGCTTCAAGTTTCAGTTCATCAACAACTTTTTGTGTTAGTTGATCGAGTGATTTGCAATTTGGACAACCGGGACCAAGTACTTTAATTTCCATCGTTATTTGTTATTCGTAATTTTACGAACAAATATATTTTATTTTAGAATTATGGGCTAGCTGAAATTGGAATATTCTAATTACTGAACTTTATTTAAAAAGATTATAAATAAATGTGAAGGCTAAATTGTTAGTTGTCTTCATTAAAAAGTTGATTGAACAACTGTTTTGCTTCTACCCAATTTTTATGTTCAATGCAGTACTTCACCTTTGGAGGCATAATCTCACCTTGAATTAGACCGGCGTCTTTAAGCTGTTTTAAATGTTGAGATAATGTTGACTTTGCAATTGGAAGATGGTCGGAAAGATCGCCACTATAACAGCATGCTTGTTTTGATAAGAGCTCAAGAATAAACATTCTGATTGGGTGTCCCATTGCCTTTGCGTAAAGCGCCGTTTTCTTTTGTTTATCTGTTATCTCATTCATGCTTGTATTCTTTGTGCAGCACAAAATTGCAAAATTATCTGCAATTACGCATGATTATTAAAAAAGTGTTTGTGTGCAATTACTTATCCAATCGAATTAGGATCTTTGTGTTCTTAGGCATTTCTGAATGGCCAGATAAATTTGTTCAACCTTGAGTGGTTTTGTTAAATAGTCATTAAAGCCAATTTTTTTCAGGTTGATTTTTTCTTCGTTAAAAGCAAAAGCTGTGAGAGCAATCACCGGTAATTGTGGTTTTAACTGTTTTATTTGTTTGGTAGCTTCAATGCCATCCATTATTGGCATTTTAATATCCATGAGCACAATGTCGTAGTCATTTTCTTTGCAGAAATCAACTGCCTCAAGTCCATTAACCGCCCGTGTTAATTCATGTCCGCTTGGTTTTAGCGATCTGAAAAAATACAAGTAATTCAAGTCGTCATCTTCAACAACCAGCATGTTTAGCTTGCCAAGTTCTTTATTAATCTCACCTATGTTGACTGCAGCTTCTTTTACAACTTCTTCTTTGGTTTGCGGATGATATGGTATGGAGAAATAGAAGGTTGATCCGTGTCCCAATCTACTCTTGACCCAAATTTTTCCGCCCAGTAGTTCAATTATTCCTTTGCTTATGGAGAGCCCAAGACCAGCCCCTTCATGACTTCTTGAAAGGCTTGTATCTGCTTGTGTAAATCGGTCGAAGATTTTAAATTTATTTTCGGCAGAAATTCCTATTCCGGTATCTCTCACATAAAACTCCAATGATTTTCCTTTTCGGGTATAACCAAAGCTTATCTCTCCTTTTTGAGTAAATTTAATCGCATTCTTAATAAGGTTTGTCATTACCTGATTAACCACATATTCATCCGAGAATATGGTTGCATCCTCATGTTCAAATTCACATTTATAAGTAAGCCTAATGTCTTTTCGCAAAGTTTCCTGAAAAAAGACATTGTACACTTCTTTCATTAGTTCGTTAATCGAAAAGAACTCGCTTGAGACCTCGTATTGTCCGGTTTCTATTTTCGAGATTTCCAGAATGTTATTTACAATCTCAATGAGTCGGTTACCGCTTTTCTCAATTACCGAAGAGAATTCTTCTTTTTCTTCATCAGTTACTGGCTCGTTATTTAGTATGTATGTTAACCCAATAATTGAATTAAGCGGTGTGCGAATCTCATGAGATACATTTTGAAGGAACGCTGTTTTTAGCTTGTCCGTTTCCTCAATTTTATGGATGGCCATTTTTAATTCTTCATTGGCCTGGGTGATGATAACATTACGCTCCTCAATTTCCTGCTGGTGTTTTAGCAATTCAGAAATATCTCGTGCAATAATTACACTCCCAATTTTCTTATTATCACCTCTCACAAACGGCGATATGTTAACGGCAACCGACAATTCTTCGCCTTTCCTATTTACAAAAATAGAGGTTCCTTTTTCCTGAGCTTCTTCAATAAGGGTGTTAAACGATTTTTCATCCTCAAGAATCTCAAGTATATTTCTTCTTAAAATATTTTTACGTTGATATTTAAGTTTGCAGGCGGTTGAATTATTTATCGAGTCGATGTACCCAAATTCATCAACAACTATTAGCATGTCAGTTATTGAATTGAAAATGTCCTCCAGGTAATTTTTTGTTACCGTGGAGTGATTGAGCTCTTCTCCAAGAAGGTTTACGCTTGTGGCTAAGCTACTGAATAAATCATCTTCATCTACCAGATCAACCACGCTGCCGTACTTATGCATGGCATAGCTAAGTAATACTTCGTTTGCTTTATTTATTTGTTTTTCAAGTAAAGCTCTTTTAATATATTGATTTTGAATGTTTTTTTTAAAGTCCGTAACCAGTTTGGTAACATTATCGTTTTCAGATAACAAGTCTTCAGATTTCGCACCAATCTCTTTGATAAGTTGCGAAACAAATTTATCAATAAACTCAGTCTCCGGCATTCTCTACATCTTTGTATTTCTGAAGCCATTTAACGGCCGCTTCTTTGTTTGAAAAAATCCTATTTGGTGCAGGTGATTTATACACCGCGTTAAAGAAATTGAACATTACTTGTTGAACTTTAGAGTCCATTAAAATGCCAACAGCTTTAACCCCTAGACCCGCATCTTTATGTGATAAACGCTGTCTTGCTTCTCTGGTGCCTAACTTAACCTTTCTAATATCAGAAAACATAGGGTAATCTTTGTTGCCTGTTAGCTCTAATCTCATCTTTATCGCATTGTCAACATCTTCATATTTATAGTCTGATTTTAACCATTCTATAAATACAATTCCATCATCGATGTACATGTGAAAGCCATCGTCTTTATATTCCTTCATGCTGTACTTAACAAAAATATTATATTTTCAAACCTATCCTATTTTTTATTACTACGTAGAAACATCTTTTATGTTCAGTTGTATTGTTAACAAATAATAGGTTCCCGAAAGGTTATGAAAAAAAAAGACGGATATCAAAGAATAATATCAATAATTAACGAAATTTCTGCTGCTGGTGAAAGAAGGAAGCTTGGTATGCTCTATACTGAGGATGAAGTCCTTGATGGACGAACCATTCAGATACATGGTAAAAATTTGTTAAATTTTGGATCGTGCGGATATTTAGGTCTTGAACAGGATGAAAGACTTAAAGAAGCAGCAATTGATGCAGTAAAAAGATTTGGAACGTATTTCTCCAGTTCAAGAACTTATGCCTCCTGCGGAAATTATCAAGACCTGGAAGAAGTAATGGGTGAAATGTTTGGTACAAATATCTTGCTCACCACCAATCTTTCGCTTGGTCATCATGTGGTAATGCCAATAGTTGTAGAGAGTAATGATTTGGTAATTTATGATCAGCAAGCACATGTGAGCATGCACGAACTCTCTTATAAACTAAAACATTTTGGCACAGATGTAACTGTGCTTCGTCATAATAGACTTGACGAACTGGAAGCTAAGATTGAAGAGTTTAATGGTAAGTACGATAAAATCTGGTACATGGTGGATGGTGTTTTCTCCATGTTTGGTGATTTGCCAAAAACAAAAAAACTGGAGGAATTACTGAATAAGCATAAGAAGTTTTACCTATATGTTGATGACGCCCATGGAATGAGTTGGGCCGGACCTAACGGCACGGGTTATACCTTAAGTCAAATGGAACTTCATTCTAAGATGATTTTAGCAACCTCTTTTGCCAAAGGCTTTGGTTCGTGTGGCGGTGTATTTGCCATTAAGGATTATGACCTATACCAGCGAATTAGAAGATGGGGTGGACCTTTAACTTACTCTGGTCCTCAAGAGCCGGCAACCGTAGCTGCTGCGGTTGCAAGTGCGAAAATTCATTTAAGCGATGAGATTAAAGAGCTTCAAAATAAACTTCTTGAGAAAATTAGATATTGCAATAAGGTAATGCAGGAGCATAATATTCCCCTTGTTTCAGTTAACGAGAGTCCGATTTTCTTTGTGGGATTGGGCATTACAAAAATGGCTTTTAGCATGGCCGAACGTCTTATTCAGGAAGGGTTTTATACAAATGTAGGTGCATTCCCTGCGGTTCCAGAAACCTGTTCAGGAGTACGCTTTACAATTACCAATCATCTTACATTCGAGGATATAAATAATCTTGCAATAAATATTGCTAAGCATTTGCCTAAAGCCATGGCGGAAGAGGAGCGTACGATAAAGCATATATTCCGTGCCTTTAAAAAATTCTCCGATATGGAGCAACGTATTGGAGATGCCTACCAAAACATTGTTGTAAATGACCAAGAAACGCTTAAGCTTGAGAGTTTTGGGTCTATTAGAGAAATGGATAAAGAGCAGTGGAATGATTATTTGGGGGACCGAGGTTCCTTTGATTACGACAACATGTTAATGCTTGAAGAAACTTTTTCGAATAATGAAAAACCACAGGACAACTGGGAGTTTTTCTATTATAGAGTTAAAGATGGTAAAGGAACAACGGTGTTGCAAACCTTCTTTACAGCGGCCATTACCAAGGACGATATGATCGCTCCTAAGGAGGTTTCAGCCTTGGTTGAAGCCAAGCGAAAGGATGATCCTTTGTACCTCACATCAAAATATTTCATGATGGGCTCGTTGGTAACTAATGGAAATCATTTGTATCTGAATAGCGAACATCCGGAGTGGAAGCGTGCCATGGTTAAACTTATTGATAAGGCCTGGCAGATGCAAGATGAAACTCAATCGAACGTGCTTTATTTTAGAGATTTTGAAGCTGAAAATAATGAGCTAAATGAGCTCTTTCTTGAGTACGGTTTTATTAAAATCGATTTGCCCGAGAACCACCTTGTTAGAAACGAGCAACATCAAAACATAGATGACTTTGTACTCAATTTAAATAGAAAAAAGCGACAGTATTTTAAGAAAGATGTTTTGTTGCTCGAGGATGAATATACCGCGGATTTTAGTGCCACCACAGAAGAGGAGTTGCCGGAGGTATATCAATTGTATTTAAATGTTCAGCAATCTAATTTAGGATTGAATACTTTTCCTATCCCGTTTAAATTTTTCCAGAACATGATTAAATCTAATGTCTGGCAAATAATGAAACTACGAACGGTAAAGGACAATAAGTTGGTTGCGATAGTATGTGGATCGGTGTCTGAAAAATCGTTCTCACCTGTTCTTGCAGGAATGGATTATGATGTTCCTGAAGAACTACACCTTTACAAGCAGCTGCTTTATCAATTAATAAAACGCGGTCTGGATTTAAAGCTTGACAATATTTTCTTTGGAGTTACGGCTACTATTTCTAAGCGCAAAATGGGAATTGAGGCCATCCCGCAAATTGGCTTCATCCAAATTAAGGACCATTATAATATGGATTATATTGAAAGTTTAAAGTTCGATTAGCACTTAGCTCTGTGGCCCGACTCTTAGATTTTACTTAACTTTGGTTGAGTAAAGGCAGCGCTATGAAAAAAATAATACGACACATATCTAAAGCACCATTCTATGCAATGGTGCTTTTTTTAATTGCTTGTGGCTCGCAGTATACTTACACCGATTGGGAATACGATGTAAGTAAATATAACCTGGAGTTTGAAAAACTGCGTTATTCAGTTGAGCAGGATAATGGTGATACGGTTTCCATTATAGGTTTGATGAAAGAACCGGCTATTGTAGGTGGGTTTCCATGCGATGCGGATTGGATTCACTTTAATCATACCTGGAACGTGCAGCTGTGTCTGTTGTCGTCAAGCTTTAATTTTCAGAATATTCTTCTTGAACAGGGTACCTGGATTCGTTTCAGTGATACCGGAAATCTAATCTGTACCTTTCCTAAAGATACAATGGTGCAAGGATATCTGCTTCGGGGAAATGCTTTAAAGCAAGGTGCGAAAGGAATACAAACATCGTTTTATTCAAGTGGCAGCTTAAAGGGGTTTTATCCGGTTGATGATGTGCGCATCGGTGAAGTGGTCTGCAAAGCAACGGTTTTTAAAAACGTACAGCTTCATGAGAATGGTAAGCTAAAGAGATGCAGGCTAGCCAAAAAAGTTGTTCTAAATAATGAAGTGTTTAAAAAGAACACAACTTTGAATCTTGATGAAACAGGTGCAGTTATAAATTAACGGCATAGGCAAACATGCGTTCCTCGCAAAACGAGGGTAGGAAAACTGCTTTTAATTCAATCTGCAATTTCAATTGGAGCATAATCGATTCGAATAACTCAATACTTGCTTTGTCGTGTGCAGAGCCAATATGAATAGAGATTTGTCCGTTTTGCGAAAGTGAGTCTGACACTTTCTTGAAAAGCTGGGTTAAATAACTTTTTCTATTCGTAGATGTGAACTTTTCAGGATACATGGTCAGGTCATACACCACCGCATCATATTTTTCTCCATTCTTAAAGAATTCAAACACATCTTCATGAATCACTTTTACTTTCTCCGATTCAAAAGCATTACCGCAGATTTGAGGTAAGTGTTTTTTTGACAAATGAATAACATCGGCATCAATGTCAACAACTGTAATTTCCCTGGCATTTAACTTCACTAAGCTATTCACAATGCCTCCATCGCCTCCGCCAAGTATCAGCACTTTTTCAGGTAACGCTGCATGCTTTGTTATGGGGGCTATCATGGCATTATTGAAAATCTCTGAGTCTGATTCAGCAATTTGCAGGTCTTTGTCCAGGAATAGCATTTTGCCAAAGTTGTCATTATTTATGATCTCAATTAATTGAAAATCGGACTTATGTCGGCAAAATAATTCCTTAATGTAATATCGGGTTTCAAAACCATGCTCGGTGTATGAGGTAATCCAATTTGCATTTTTAAAGTCGATAGGATTACCCCGATTCAGCTCCGCTTGTCGGATATTTTCTGGTTTTAAAAATTGTTTTAATTCATCGATGAATTTTGCGTGCTTTTCTCCATTCGTGCAAGTGTATAAATCCAGAGATACCAAATTCGATTCAGGGTAGGTGTGCATGGCAAAATGCGATTCGCTAATAATCGCAATCAAGGTTATACCATCGGGTTCAAACGCATGACTAAAAAACTTCACCACATGCAAATCGGCTAGCTCCAAGGCTTGCTTAACGCTTTGCTCCAGAAAGTGCTGATTGCTTAATTTATCGGTATTACAGTTTATAAACTCGGCTACGTATTGAGTTCCCAGTGAATTCATAGAAATAAATATTCAAAACAATATAGTTCATCTATACGCTTTCGCGCATTTCTTATTACTTTCGAAAGTAGAAAAATTACGGGATGACAAGCGAGGAAATAAATAAAATCTGCAAGAACACGCTCATTGAGAATTTGGGTATCGAGTTTTTTATCAATGATGAACACAAACTATATGCGAGCATGCCTGTAGATAAAAGAACCATTCAGCCTTTAGGGTATTTGCATGGTGGAGCCAGCTTGGCGTTGGCTGAAAGTTTGGGCAGTGCAGCTTCATTTATGATGGTTGATAAAAGTAAAATTGTATTTGGCGTGCAGGTGTCTGCCAATCATGTAAAAACAGTTAAAGAAGGAGTGGTTAAAGCAATTGCCGAACCGGTTCACTTTGGAAAATCAACCCACATTTGGGATGTGAAAATAATTGATGAGGAAGAGAACCTGATTTCGACTGCCAGAGTTACCAACAGAATTCAGGAAATAGATGCGAAGTAAATAGTAGCAAGTATCAAGATTTTAATATACCGAAAGAAAAGAGAAAGGAAAGTGGCAACAGAAAATTTAAGTGAAGCATTTATAGTATATCGGTTGCCGGGTGAATCGGAAATAGAAACCATCATACCAGAGGCTGAGGATATAATGCTTTTTGATGATTATGAATCCGTAGCTCATGAATCCGGGTTTGTGTTTTATCCATTTTCAGTAGAAGCATATTTGCCCGGCATTTTTATTAAATGTAAAGCATCGAAAAAGGGTGAGGTATTTCCAAAGGTTGATATTCAACAAGCGATTAATTATCAATCAACATCATTCGAAGAGTATTCCAGACAATTCAACCTTCTTATGAGTGCGATGAAATCGGGTAATGCACAGAAAGTAATTTTGTCGAAATTGAAGGTTGTAGACATAGAGCCGAAGACTGATTTTACGAAAGTGTTTAAGGCTTTATGTGATAAATACAAGCATGCTTTTGTGTACCTTTTCCACTTTCCGCCATTTGGAACCTGGATGGGTGCAAGCCCTGAAGTGCTTTTAAAGAAGGATCATAAAAATTATGAAACCGTTTCCTTGGCAGGAACGAAAGCAAATACACAAAAGCGGGACTGGACAGATAAAGAAATTGAAGAGCAAGCAATAGTTAGCCGCTATGTTAGGGATGTGCTTACAACGCAAAATATTGACTATACCCAGGAGGGGCCCGCAAGCGTCGACGCCGGAAATGTATCACATATAAAAACTGATTTTAACTTTTCTGCGAAAGGTAACATTACAGGAAATCTGGTAAAACAATTACACCCAACGCCAGCCGTTTGTGGGTTGCCGGCACCTAAGGCCAAAGAACTAATCTTATCAACTGAGCAACATCATCGGGAATATTACACAGGTTTTTTAGGTCCGCAAAATATGAATGAGCAGACTTCTCTTTTTGTGAATCTTAGATGTATGAAGCTTACCCGCTCCAAACTTGTTTTATTTGTTGGTGGCGGTTTAACTGTTGATTCAGAATT
>JBFHES010000134.1:0-12474 GCA_041584015.1 Bacteroidales bacterium | reverse complement strand
GTTGTATGCAACGATTCATATCCAGTAGATTTGGGTATAGAGATCCAATCCCTCAGCCGCTTTGGATTAGGTTTGTAAATCTCTGTTACCAATGAATACGCCCTCCAGCATTCTGATTTCTCAGTCTTCGCTTTTGTATCTATTATCAGGCGAATAGCAAACTTATCATACACCTCATCAAACTCAACATTTTGCTGCTTCATCTTCCGATAGATGGAATGGACTCTTTTGGTCCTCCATTTAATCTCACATTTAATTTTATGACGATCAAGTGATTTTTGAAGCGGCACGATAATATCAGAAACAAATGTTACACGCTCCTTTTGTGTCTCCTGCAACCGCTTGTCAATACTCAAGTATACATCAGGCATAGTCACCTTCATTGCAAGGTCATCAAGTTCGCCCTTCATATTGTAAAGACCAAGCCTATGCGCCAGAGGAGAAAACAATACAGAAGCCTCAAGTGCAATACGCTCATGCACATTAACAGGGAAATAATTCAGATGACGCAATTTACATAACCTTATCGCAAGCTGAATAATAAGCACCCTGACGTCTTTTGCCAAGGTCATTAAATATTTCCTGAGATTATCTGATTTTAATGATTGTGAAGATGAAATAAGCGATATGGCATTGACGCCTTCAATAATATCGGCAATTGCCTCGCCATACTCCTTTCTGACTTCATCGAGAGAAATATGCTTGTCTTCAACAGGTTTAAATAGCAGTGAGCATATAATTGTAGTAGCGCCCATGCCAATTTCTTCAGCGGCTATACGCGCCACCTCGAAAGGCATTTTCACATACGGATCGGTATTACGCGCACTGTTTTCTATGTAATATTTAATATTTACATCAACAGCCTTTCTAATACGCCGTAATTCCCCTCTGCTAATAAACGATTTACATGCATTGATTAAATGACGTATTTTAACATCTACCTCCTTGCGCTCCTCCACTGTCAGTCCGCTCTCAGCCATGCATCTAGAATTTAGTTATTTTTTGAACCTGAAACAATTATTGAAAACTGCTCTATTCACATTCATCAAAAATAAAAAAGATATTGAAAGAAATCATGCAAAATAGCACAAGTTAACATTTGAATAAGATGCACCTGATACTATCAATTAAAAATCTAACGAATCGGTTAATATATCAGCGATAGGAAGTGTACGTAAAAATAATTTGCCTTTAAAACTATACAATACTCTGGCCTTAATTGTTGTGGCACCATTCTCCAGATTAATATCCTGATCATAAAACAATACACACTCCTTACCATGTTTATCGCTTACAATCAACACTTCTCTTTTGCCTCCATCAGTTGTATAATGAAAATCTTCCCGGACAACTGAGAATTCATACACTTGTCCTTTTTTATATGCCGGATATTCAGGCTCTAAATAATACTTACCAGATTCAGGCTCGTTTACAACATCACACCATATAAACTGGCCTTTTCTGAAGTTATAGCCTTCGTTATAAAATTTAAGTCGGATATAATGAAGAATACCCTTATCATCGCGAAGTTTATAATATTCCCTGTTAATTGCCAGAGTAGCTATTCCAATAATATGGAATCGATATTGTTCTCCTTTACTTAGATGCTGAACACCATTCTCCTTTTCAGGGAAAGAAAGATAAAGCTTACCCTTTTTAATCCGGTCTACCCGCAAATCCAACTTCTGGCTTTTTTCGTCGAGTTCAATATCAGGAATTGTTGCAAATGCCTCGTTTCCGAAGATATCAGTAACAACAACTATGCTCTCCATATCACCAAAAGAGTTCTTTATTTTATCGATTCTACTTAATTCGAATGAATACACCCCTTCTAATTTGTACACCGGATGCTCGGGCTCTAAATATATTTTACCGGTACAATTAATTTTATCAACCTTGCATGAATAGGTGCTTCCTGCATTAAAATTATATTTTGTATAGTGTAGGGCTTCAACCAAGTACTTTTTCTCATCAGGCGCTAAAAGAACCCAAAACAGATCATCTCCAACCTCCAACTCTTTAATAAATAGGAATTGATAGGATTTTCCTTCTTCCAGTTTCATTTCTCAAAAATAGCCATTTTACAGTAATATAGTTCATTATATATGGCCAGAGTTTACGGAAGGGTTTGCCAGAAAAGGGTGTTTTAAAAATTCGTAATAAAAAACAATAACTAATTCAGCAGCAAAGTAATTAGTAGCAAGAATAGATGAAAGACTGCAAATATTCCTTTAAATTTACATAAACTTAACGTACCCGATATGGAACTAATTAGAATTAACGAATTTATTGATCAGCCTTTAATTGCTGTTGCAGGTGTTTCTAGAAACAAAGGTAAATTTGGCAATACCATTTATAAAAGCCTCAAGAGGAAAGGCTACAAGGTACTACCTGTAAATCCCTATCTCGATACTTTTGATAAGGATCGCTGTTACAAATCCATAAATGAGTTACCTGAAGAAACATCAGCAATAATAATCAACACCTCACCGGACCGTTCGATTTCTCTTATTGAAGATGCGGTTATGAATGGCATTAGACATATATGGCTTCAGCAAGGATCGGAAAATGGAGAAATCATGAAAAAGTATGAGCACCTGGGAATTAATCTCATTGTAAAGGAGTGTATTCTTATGTATGCAAAACCGGTTGGTTTTATGCATCGCATTCACAGAGGAATTAATAAATTAGCCGGAAAATATCCGGTATAATGATTTCAGTAAATAAGAAGCAATGCGAAGCAATTGGAGGTTCAATTGCCACCCAAAACATAAAAAAGGAATTTCTGAACAGAACTTTTCTTACAATCAAAGCTGACGATGAACACAAAGCAAGAGCGTTTTTTCATGCCGTCGCTATTTGTCATCACACCTATAATTTGGCTTTCAAAGACTTGAATATTTATGGATGGGATGTTATTGAAGAAGTTTATGTTCGGCTGCTGCATTCCAGCTCAGCATTATTAGATGGAGCTTTTTATTTAAACAATGCTAATCTAACAATAGAACAATCCCTTAAAAAAGCCTTTCTACAAACTCCTGATGCTGCTACCTGCACACTGGATAGACTTGACGAACGGGCAAACCTTTTAATTGATTTAGAACGATGGTTGAAGGAGCAATATAATGGCAGTTTTGTTCAGCTGCTCAATACGATCAATAATAGTGTAACCCGGTTTTATGAAATAATGAGTGGAAGCGTTGCGTTTTCTGACCCTCTTAAAAAGAAGAGTTCGTTTTTAATGAAGTTACTGAATGATGCAGAATTAATGCAACTGAACAATATGGAAAGCTATATGCCAATAATGGATTATCACATGCAACGGGTGTTATTACGTACAGGTTGTGTAGAGGTTGACCAGCAATTGAGAAATATACTGATCAACAGAACGCCTATAAAAAGTGATCAGGAATTGAGAGAAGCATGCATAAGTGCGATGCGTATTATTGCTCACCATTCTGGTCATCCATTGCCTGCCATGAATGATTTCTTTTGGCCACATGGCAGAAGCTGCTGCAATGAGCAACCGGTTTGTCAACATCATAAGTGTGAAAAAAAGCCATGCAGCCTTTCAACAATCATAGATATTCCAGAAAAGCATAATTGTATTTTCGAAAATATATGCTTCGGTAAAGAGCAAAAAAATTACCGATTGCTGTGGCAACCGGTAATTCAAACGCATTATTATTAATTCGATATTATTGCACTAATGCTACTACTCCGTTTTTAACCTGTGTTCGCTTATCAACATCTTTATAAGTTACTATCCAGGAATAAACATCAGGACTTCCCATGGCTCCGTTCTTAATACGACCGTCCCATCCATGGTCCTTATCGTAGGTTTCAAAAACCTTCTCACCCCATCTGTCATAAATAATAAGATGGTAGTTGGTATAATGCCATCCAAACAAGAAAGGCTTGAACTCTTTGTTATCAACATTATCACTGGTTGGATTAAATGCATTAGGAGCAAAGAATATATTCTCTTCAAAAACCTGCACATCCATAGCTACAGTATCATAGCATAATAATTGGTCCATGTCACCATCTGGATCTTGCCATTCGGCAACAATCTTTTCAATTATCAGGGTAACTTCAAATACACCCGTATCACTGTAAGTATGTGGTAAGGAAGAAACATCAGTATCGGTGCCAAATCCGTCACCAAAATCCCAATAACTATTTACAAAATCACCAGATAAGTTCTCAAAGAACACAACAGGTTTACTTAATGGTACTGAAATTGGGTCTGGGAAGAAATCAGCAACTGGTTGCTCAAATACCTCAATCATCTCATTTGATCTGGTTGCGGCAAAACATCCAAACTCATTGCTCACCTTCAATCCAACATCATACAATCCCTTTTCCATAAATGTATGTTCAGGATTTCTATTGGTTTCATACTCACCTTCAAGTCCGCCATCTTTATAGAAACTCCATAAGTAGTTTAAGTTATTTCCGGTTCCTTCATAATCAAACTTAACTGTTAAAGGCTCACACCCCATTACAATGTCTGGTTCGAAAGATGGTGCAGGAACATCCATAACATATACAGTAACCTGATTAGAATCAGCTGGTGAATTACAATTATCTTTTCCTTTAATATAGTAGGTTGTCGTTTTTTCAGGGCTAACAGTCATTGGAAGTGATAACTCCTCTCCTAGCTCATTAAATGCTGTATATGGTCCACCATTACCACCGGTAAATGTAGAGTAAAGTACTGTTGAATCTCCCGGACAAATTGTGTCTCTAAACGCATATGGATGTGAACTAACATCAGGAAAAACATTCACGAGTGCATAAACCGGACCTGCAGAACATCCTGGATTACCAGCAGCATCTTGCACGTAAACAGCGTAAGTAGTTGTTTCAGTAGGATCAACCAATAGTGTATCACCAACGCCAACGGTTGACCATGTAAATGTATACGGAGGTACACCACCATCAGCCGATGCAAATATTGCAGCCTCTTCTCCTGAACAAATAAACTGATCTGGAGTACCAAATAATTGCAACTGATCAGGTTCATTAATTAACACACCATTGGTGTATTGACACCCGTGTGAATCTGTTACCGTTGCAATATAATAGGCCGCGGCTAAATCCATTATTGTAGGACTGGTTTGTCCATTTAGATTCCACTCATAAGTATATGGTCCTACACCACCTGTTCCAGCAACAGTAGCATTTCCGGTAGTTTGACCATAACACACAATATCATTACCTATAAATTCAGCACCAACTTCAGCAGCTGGTTCGCCAATTTGATATTCGGCGGTATCAGAACATATTGAATTGTACGTAACAATTATGCTGTATGATCCGGCTTCAACATTAACCAGGTTTTGATCATTGGAACCATTACTCCATAAAAACTCGAATGGTCCATTATTTCCTCCTACCACTTCAACTTCAACAGTTCCTGTTGCTTCTCCATGGCATGGCACATCATCACCGGTAATTGCAAGCTCAAGCCCGAGCGGATTGACAATAACCGATGTATTTACACTTGAAACACAAGCTCCCTGGGCAATATCTAATGTAATCATATATTCACCCGGCTCCCACCAATTAATGGTATATGGTCCGGCACCAACCCCCGCTGTAATATTAGCATTATCGAAATTCCAATTATAGGTGGCATTTGGCAAGGCATTACCGGTATAGGTAACCATGGTATTGTAATTCTTACAAGGTATCGGATCCATCGCAAAATCCGCTGTTATACTATAGGGCGATATCGTTATGGTATCGTATGAAATACAGCCCATATTATCTACCTGAACCCAATAAGTTAAGGTATCCGGAGGAGTAACTGTAATGGTTTGATCTGTTGAAGCAGTTGACCAGAAATACTCCATGTTTGGCCAACCAGCATCAAGTACTACAGATTCACCTAGGCAAATAACACTGTCCTGAAAACCAATCTCAGGATAAGCATATATTTCTACAGCTTGTATTGCAGTATCCGGGTAACCTCCACGGAAGGTGATTAACATAACATCATAAGTTCCTGAATCGGAAAAAATGTGTGTTGTTGTAAATATAGTAGAAGTATCATATGCTCCTGAATTAGGATCGTCAAACTGCCACCAGGCAGAATCTAACAAATCGGTATTGGTAATGTGAAAAATTGTTGAATCACCTTCACACTGATTCAGAAATGAATAATCTGCAATGTTAAAGAAAGAAGACACGAACGTAGGTAATCCTTCACTTGAGGAAGTTCCAGGGGTTAGTGTAATACCCGGCTCAACATAATTGGATAGCAAACCAACTGAATTTGGATCATTGATTACACCAAGATATGGTTGATTATTTCTTGCAACATAAATCTTATTATCAGGCGCTAATTGAAGTGCGCCACCATAATTGGTACTTAAGGTAGCAATCTGTTGCTGGCTAGCCATAATGCTTGGACCAACACCAGAACTAACATTCCACTGAAAAATTGGATTTCCCCAACGACGGCTTCCATATAAATAAGTGCCGTCAGGCGAAAACTCTACACCATACGCATCCTGGTAGTTTGCAGGCATACTAATAATCATTGCCAACTGACCTGTAAGATCATCAAAGGTAAAGAGTTCATACTTATCCATTCCTTCAATACCAGTTGCAATTAAAGTTCCATCCGGATTTGGTTTCATATAACCACGGGTACCCGCACTACCGCCAGTATAAAAAGTACCGGTTGTTGAGATTACCGGAGTAGTTGCTACTCCTGCATTGGTTACCAGATACGATTGAAACGAACCTGAGTTCCATGGATGTGTAATTACCCACATATCAAAACCATTTGCATGCGTAACAGCGGCAATCTTTTCAGAAGATGGTGTAAATAATGGAATATTTTTTTGACCTGGAATAACATCACCAAGTCCTCCCATCATTGTCATATCAACAACTGAGTATGCACACCCATATGTTCCAAGGTTTGCATCTACAGTAAATACATAGTAGATATCCGGATCAAGCGGTTTAGGCACAATAACACCCGACTGCGTTGCAGATGGGTCTCCATGTAAGGCTCCACCAGCTGATGAATTCATTGAATTCGGCATTGGGATATGAAATCTATTCCAAACCGTAATACCATCCGTATAAAACTCCACAACACCAAATGGATCACTTATGGAGGCACAGCCCTCGTTCGTGTTTAAGGCCGATCCAGGTAATGGTGTAGGAACACCACCAATTGTCCAGGTAACTGTAGCATTATCGCCGAAAAACCAGTTATAGCCTTCCATACCCTGTGAGTAGGAAAAATGAAACATGCCAAGAAGCAATGTTACAATGAGTAATTTTTTAGATATCATCCTCTTATATTTTTTGTTGACAGCCAATAGACGTAGAACATCCATTAGAGTTGTCTTGCAAGATAAAAAAAACTTAATGATTTGCGTTTATTTTACAAACATTTCAAAATTTATGAAACATGTTAAAAAAAAGTGTTTCGTCCTGTTAATTTATTAATAACCGAAATTCACTTAAACAGGCTATATCAGCGGATTTCAATATTGTTTCTACTTTTCGATCTAACCATCAGATTAATTCCAGGCCTTTACTTAAGTAGTAAAATTAAAGCAAAAAAAAACCGCCTCTCGGCGGTTTCTATATTTTTACTTAACAATGTTGAACGGTTTGATTATTACTCCACCACTTTCGGTGTGCAACTTCACAAAATAAAGTCCATCAGATAAGGTATGTGTATCAATATTTGTAATCTCACTAATTTGATTAATCGTAGATACAATCTGTCCAATTGAACTATACACTTCAATCGATTTAACAGCTATTCCATTTAATCCAACATTAATTTGATCTTTAGCCGGATTAGGATAAAGTATTACGTTGGCTGCTTCAGGATGAACTTCATCAATTCCCCAATAGAAATCAACAAATACTTCTTCTTCTGTTTCACATCCATTTGGTCCGGTTACAATAACAGAATACCATCCTGGCTGCGTAACTGTAATAGTTTCTGATGTCTCGCTGGTTGACCAACGGAATGTAGTAGCATTAGCAGTAACAGGTGCTAACAATACTGTATCACTTTGTGATATGATTGAATCGCTTCCAAAGTTAACAGTTGGAGATTCTAGCACAGTCACATCCATTTCATCATTTAATACTGCACAGTGATGAGAAACAGTAACTGCATATAAACCAGTTTCCAATACCTGAAGAATTGGTGTTGTTTGTCCATTAGACCAAACGTAACTGGCGCCTTCATGAGTAGCATCTAATTCAAGGAAGTCTCCTTGACAAATTGTAGTATCAGCACCTAGCTCTAGCGTTGGATCGAACTCTGTAATATTAATAGTATCGTAAACAGTTTCGCATACATTAGTAATATATAGTGTGTATTCTCCAGCAGAAGGAACCTGAGCTGTTTGAGTCATTGCTCCGGTTGACCACATAAACATTGCACCGGTATTACCTGCATCAAGCACCATTGTTTCACCCGGACACATTACTGTATCTTGAGGTAATACATCGTCAATTGTAATTAGTTTCACGTAAACAACATCAGAATAAGTACCACATGCATTAATAACATCAACTCCATAATCACCTTCAGCAGCAACAACAACCGATTGGGTAACTTCACCAGTTGACCACATGTATTCAGCATTTTCAACTTCGGTATCTAGAATATCACCAGCACAAACTTCAATGGTATCCGTAGTAAATATTTCGGTTAAAGGTGTATCTGAATAAACATAAATATCGTCAATTGAGCTACCACACTGGTTGGTAACTGTAACAGAATATAAACCTTCAGCAAATACCGCAATTTGAGGTGTAGCTTGGTTAGTACTCCACTGATACGTTTCACCCGGTCCGCCAGTTGAAGCATCAACAGCTTCTGAGGTTCCCTGACAAATAACTATGTCATCACCCAAGTCTGCATCAGGTACATCAAGTGACATTAAATCAATTTCATCAGAAATAACACCACAAGAATTACTTACTGTAACTGTATAGATTCCCGGTTGTGTAATCTCTTCTTCTTGTCCCATTCCACCAGTAGACCAAATATAGTTTGCGCCCGGGTTCAATGCGTCAAGTAATAGGTTGGAGCCAACACATAAATAATCGTCTGGTCCTAATGGCATAACTAATGGCTGATCGAAACTCACTGTAATTTCATCAATATCTGAGCAATTTCCAAGATCTACCGTAACTGTATATGTTCCGCTTGATGTAACATTAATAGTATTACTAATTTGGTTTGTACTCCAGGTGTAAGTTGTATTTCCATAGGTTGGGTCTTCATATGTTGCGTCAAGAACATGGGTGTCTCCAATACATAAACCTGTAGTAACATCAATACCTAAATCGGCAACTACATTATTGTAGGTTACTTCAACAATATCTGTTTGTGATCCACAAATAGAGTCTGTATAAATAGTTAATTCATAGGTTCCAGGCTTATCAATCATGTAAGTAGCAGATGAGTCATAATAGGTATTCGGACCAATTACCGCTTCCCAGTAGTATTCGCATGCACCTGACAATGAGAAGGCATCGTTAAATGAAAAATCATATGCCATGGTTTCATTGGTACACATTGTAATATCCGGACCTAGGTCAGCATCTGGAATATAAGAGATATATACTTCCTGTATTAAGGTGTCATAATCATTATTTCTTTCAGTAATCAACTCTACTTGATAGACACCACCTGATGGAAATACAAAATCTACTGTTGTTATCGTATCAGCAAAAAGCCACTGAGGATCGGTACTTGGATAGTTAAAGTTCCAATAAGCCATATCCAATCCTTGTGGATTCGGAATAGTAAAAGTTGTAACTGTATCTAAGCATGATGTTTCAAATTCAAATACCGCCTGATTAAAGAAAGATGTGATAAAGGTTGGCAAACCTTCATTTGACTGACGTACATCTGTACCAGTTGGATTTCCAAGATAAGCAGCTTGATCAACATAATTTGTTGCCATACCTGCTGCCAATGGATCGTTGATACGACCAAGATAGTCAGTACCGTTTCTTGCTAAGTAGATTTTATAATCAACAGCTAACTGAAGTGCACCACCATAGGCAGAACCCAGAGTTGCTATCTGAACTTCAGAAGCTAGAATATTTGTAGCCGTTAAGTCGAACTGACGTAATGGATATCCCCAACGCTCAGAACCATATAAGTAATGTTCATCTGGTGAAAACTCAACGCCATAAGAACTACTATAATTGGTTTGCGTTAATAAGGTTGGATTAGACAAAACACCTGTTGTATTGTCAAACTCAAATAACTCATAGTAAGCGTCACTCTCAACAGCAGTAACAATCATTGTTCCTCCTGGAGAAGCTTTCATGTAACCACGTGTATTACCGCTACCACCTGTGTGTACCTGACCAACATTCGAGAATACAGGTGTAACTGTATTAACACCAGCTGATGTAACCAAATAAACAACAAAACCATTGGTTGTCCACTCATGAGTAATTACCCAAATATCCAATCCGTTAGCATGGCTTACCGCACTAATCTTCTCTGAAGATGGTGTATAAAGCAACACATTCTTCTCAGCAAGATCGATATCACCCATTCCACCATTGGCTAACATATCTACTCTGGAATAAGTACAGCCATATATACCAATGTTGGCATCCACTGCAAAAATGTAAAATGAATTTGGATCTAGGGGTTTTGGAACAATTACACCAGACTGTGTTGAAGATGGGTCTCCCTGAAGTGCACCTCCTGGAGAACTTGCCAAGGTGTTAGCCATTTGTGTATGGTTTGCATCCCATGCTTTAATACCATCGGTATAAAAAAGCAGGTTACAACTCGCGTCGGCAATTGTAGCAACACCTTCGTTTGTCTGAAGTTGGCTATCAAAAAGCGGTTCAGGTTCTCCGGTGGTAATATAATTATCACACCAGGTTAGTCCGGCATAGTCGCCGAAATACCATATTGCTCCTTCGTTTGATTGGGCATGCCCAAAACCAAACATAAAGATTAAAATTAAACTAAGGTAAATTTTTCTTGATCCCATATTATTAAGTTTATTCTATACTTCTATTTTACAATCACTTAAAAATCTTAACATTCAAATTTAATGATTTTCTTTCTTTAACTAACACAGATTAACAAATCTGGATACAAAATACTAATTATCTAATTTTGATCCAGCAATTATGCTAATATATTTTAAGTTACGAAAACGAAAAAACAATTAAATATCAACATTTCAAACAACAAAGTGCAAATTCTTTAATTGATGTTAAAAGTTTCACACTATCGCAATAAGCACGAAGACGTGTATCATTTAGAAAAGGTTGTATGGCTTAAAAATATTATTTAGACTTCTCATACACAAACTCTCCTTGAACCATAGTCTTCAGCACTTTGACATCAGAGACGTCTTCTAGTCTCATCGTAATAATATCATTATCCAGCACAACCAAATCGGCTTGTTTCCCAATTTCTACCGATCCCTTCATCTTTTCTTCAAACCCTGATTTAGCAGCCCAAATGGTAATTGATCGCAATGCTTGCTCTCGGGTAAGTGCTTCTTCAGCCTGATATCCTTCTTCCGGCCATCCTTCCAAATCTTTGCGTGCGGTTGCAGCATAAAATGTGTAGATTGGGCTCACATGCTCAATAGGGAAATCAGTGCCATTGGCAATCCAGCCATTTTGTTTGAGCAAGGTTTGATAAGCATAAGCACCTTTTACACGATCCTCCCCTAACCTTTCCTCCGCCCAATACATATCTGAAGTGGCATGTGTAGCCTGAACGGATGGTATAATCGAATTCTCAGCAAACAACTTCATGTCTTCTAATCTTAACACCTGTGCATGTTCAATTCGCCAACGCCTGTCATTTTTGCCCTTTAAAAAATCAGCATATATATTTAATATCTTGTTGTTACCAAGATCGCCTATGGCGTGCGTGTTTACCTGATAGCTGTTATCATATGCCAATTGACATATATTCTTGTAATATTCATCATCATGAATCATTAGCCCTTTATTGTGCGGATCGTCACTGTAATCATGAAACATGCAAGCACCTCTAGAGCCTAATGCGCCATCCGCATACAATTTTATCGATCGAACAGAAAGCCGATCTGTCGCATATGGCCCATTTGCCACAAACGAGTTGAAGTTCTCTTCGGAAGGTTCTAACATTGCATAAATCTGCATTTTAAGCTTACCGCTTTGCTGCATCGAATCTATCAGATCAATAATGTTCTTTGACAATCCTGCATCGCCTACCGATGTTAAACCATAGCTAAAGCAATCTGCTTCGGCAATTTTCAAAGCTTGGGCATTTTGCGTACGACTCAGTTTAGGTACCAGATTTCGAATGCTATCAGCTGCTTTTTCCAACAAAACTCCACTTAGCTTATTATTTATTTGTAAGAGCTCACCACCTGAGATGCTTGTTTGACTATCGAAATTAGCTAAATTTAGTGTTGCCTGATTAACCAGTGCAGCATG
>JBFHES010000133.1:0-12483 GCA_041584015.1 Bacteroidales bacterium | reverse complement strand
TTCAGGTAAAAAACTCCTTTTTAGTTTTAGCTTATTTTTCATTGCTTATATTTTTGTATTCGGGATTCATCGTATGCACTGAATGAAAGAATCATCTGCTATGAAAGGTTCAAACTGTTGTATACAAAAATGACTGAATAGTATCTACTAGTCAGTCATCTCATTATCTTATGGTGTTTTATTATTCTTCTGTTTTCTGATCTTCGTCAGCAGCTGGTGTTGCTTCCTCTTTGCTGGTTTCGTCAGTAGTTTCTTCTTCTTTTACTGCATCTTCCAGATCAATCATGTTCAATTCTGCTAGGGTGTTGTACCACTGCATAATTTTTTTGATATCACTAACGTAAACTCTGTCCTTATCGTAGTCAGGTAAAATTTCTGCTAAATACTCTTTTAGTTGTTTTGCTGATGCTTTGTGATCAATTGCATTTCCGCCAGTTTCTTTTTTGAAAATTTTCTTGAACACCTCAACCAAAGGTACATCCTCTGTATAGGTGTAGATAGCTATATCTTCTAGTGCACTTATTTTTGAAGTAGCATAAGCTGGCATGCGTTTTTTTGTAATTAACGACTCAACGATGATGCTGTTTTTTGCCTGTGAAATCATTTCAAATAATCCTGGCTGACCAGCAATTGCTAAAATCCCCTTTAAATCCATGTATTCTTTCGATTTTTTAAATAAAATTTGTGCAAAAATAATTTTAATATTTTATCAAATAGCATTATGCTATATTTCTTTCTTTTTTTATCGTTTCGTAAGCTTCGTTTACTTTCTGAAATTTCTCTTTAGCCGAGCTGATTACTTCTTCTCCAAGGTAGCTAACTTTATCAGGGTGGTATTTAACTGCCATTTTACGGTAAGCTTTTTTAACTTCATCATCGCTTGCAGAAGGATCAATTTCCAGGATACGGTAGGCCGCATTGCTGTCCTTCACAAACATGTTTTTTATCGACATAAAATCAACCTGCTCAATACCTAACTCGTTTGCTATATATTCGATTAGTTTTAATTCTGATGCTGAAACATTTCCGTCGGCTTTTGAAATGCCAAACAACAGGTGCATTAATTCCAGCCTCGAAGGGTAATCCATGTGGCGCCTGATCTGTTGAGCAACGTCGCGTACCGGGATTTCTTGTTTTAGTAAATCTCCAAGTAATCTAATTATTTCGCCCGAAGCATCGGGTCCAAAGGCACGAACTATGTACGTCTTTACATAGTTCAGTTCTGATTTTAATACTTTACCATCTGCTTTCATTGTAGCTGCAACCAGCACTAATAAGCTCATGATAAAATCACCTTGTGTTGTTGATCCGGCTGTTCTTGGTCCACCCTCAGATTTATTGGCATCGAATAATGAGCCAAGTGCAAAACCAAATAACCCACCAATAGGACCACCAAATGTCCATCCTAGAATTCCCCCAAACCACTTTCCGTATTTCGACATATTGTAATTTTTTTTCGTTTTTTATCAATTAGCGTTCCAAGCTATTTTTTCGACAGATTGTCATGAGTGCTCAATTGCTTATGCAATTGTAGAATTACCGGAGTAATTAATTGTTTGCCATCATTAACAATAACATAATCTGTGAGTTTCAGCTTTTCTTTGTCGCTAAGTTGGTTATTAATTCTGGCCTTAATCTCTTGTTCACTTGCCTTGTCTCTTTTTTGTACACGTTTTATTCTTAACTCCTCAGGTGCTGTAACAAGTATGGTCTTGTCCAGTTTTTTGTAGCCCCCACTTTCGAAAAGTATCGCCGCTTCCATTAGTACATAAGCACTCTGTTGGCCAGTGCACCAGTCGAAAAAATTATTATATACAGCAGGATGTATGAGTTCATTGATGCTGGATAATGCTTGTTTATTATTAAAAATTATTGCCGACAATGCCGCTCTGTCAATTTCAAGGTTGGACTGATAAATCTGTTCCCCAAATAATTTAATTAAACCTTCACGAATGTCAGCTGATTGATTCATTAATACTTTTGCACGATGATCGGCATGATAGACAGGAACACCCAATGATTTGAATACCTCGCAAACGGTTGATTTACCGCTGCCAATTCCTCCGGTTATTCCAATTTTAATCATTTCTTTTCGAGTAAATAATCAAGCTGCGCAGGGTAGATGTTGATTGAATTAACGAAGGATGGAAATTTCTTAAGGTCAACTTTTAGTTTATGATTATTCATTAAAAGGTTGTTTGATGCCTTTTCGTAGTTTGCGATTAATCGAAAGTGATAAGGCTTAACTTTTTCATAATCACTAATTGCCACCATAAAACTAACATTTACCTCGTCAGGGAATAGTTTAATATTGAATTCCTCAGGAGCATTTATTATTTCCACAGGAAGCTGGAAACTTGTTTGAGTAAACTTCTCAATCTCAAGTTCAACAGTAACTCGTTTAAATTCAGTTTTAAGCTGTTTGCTGTTTTTAAGCTGCATGTTTCTTTTTATGGATCTATCCAGCTTGCCTAATTTATGTGTTCTCGTTTCTATAAACCTTAAAGTATCCATTATTGATTGTGGACCAGAAACGATAATACTATCAGGTGTACATTTAATTTTTTTAAGAAGAAACTGTCTTTGAAGGTTGTAATCAACCACAGGCTTTACCGCAATTTTTCTTTCAACAATTTTGGTGAAATCAAAAATAAATGAATCGGGTTGAATCTCGATTACATTGATGTCGTCTTTTAATTGATTTGCAACTTTTTGTTGGGTGTATCTTGATAGCAGGAAGTACTTTGTAGGATGATCAGGAACTCTAAGTAAACTAAAGTTTTTAACATTAATGTTAATGGGCACCAGGGATCGACTAATCTTATAGCGTAGTAGAGTAAATCCATGCGCTTCAACTTTTAGTTGGATTTTTTCAGGTAACTCGTTAACTAATACAGATTTTTCCGGGAGATGCGAAAAGCGAACAGGAAAGTTTACTGTAGTTGTGTAATTTTCGCTAAGTGTGCTAAGCAACCAAAATACAGTTGATATTAAAACAAACACGCCATAAACCATTAATTTCTTTTGGTTTTTGACACGATATTTTTCAACAACCTCAATAAGATTTTTTAAGAAGCTAAAGTTCAAGGCCTTTTTAATTTATCCGTGAATATACTTAAATGCAGCTAAATCTGAAACAAAAATCTACTATCAAAAAACCCCGCTAGAGCGGGGCTTTAAACTTATTTTGTTTGAGTTAAATCGCTCGGGTCTTTAACCACTGCGTTTTTATCAATTTTCATTTTAACGTCGTTAGCAACTTCAACCACAACATAGGCTTCTTTTACTTCTACAATTTTACCGTAGATACCACCAGTTGTTACAACCTTGTCTCCTTTCTGTAGACCTTGTCTGTAGTTTGCCAATTCCTTCTGCTTTTTCATTTGTGGTCTGATCATGAAAAAGTAAAAAACGATAATAATCAAGGCAAGAAAAACTAGAGAAGAGTATGGGTTTTGCTCTTCGCCACCACCTGCCATTAATAAAATATTCAATAATCTCATTTTATGCTTATTTGGTTAATATTCTGTTGGGATAACTATATTGGCTGTAATCTCCAGCGTATCGCGGTTCGGCTGTGCATTTGATAATACAAACACTTTCTTGTTTTGTACGCCTTGTCTTCTCTCGCTGTTAAATACCACTTCAATGGTCCCTTCTTCGCCTGGCTTAATAGGCTTTTTGCTAAAAGTAGGGATGGTACAACCGCATGATGACGATACATCAGCAAGTATTAAGTTCTGCTTTCCGGAATTGCTAAATTTAAATGTATAGGCTACAACCTCGCCTTGAAGTATTAAATTAAAATCGTGTGATTTTTTGTCAAATGTAATCTGTGGAACGCTAACGCCTGTGTTTGTGTTGTCCGCTGAAACAGGGTTTTGAATAATGTCGGTGGTAATTTCGTTATCAGTTTTTGTGCTTTCTAACTGACATGCAGACATCATCACTATTAACGAGATTAATATATAGTTCACTAAATTACTTCTACTCATGCTATCAATTATTTTCGTTGGCAAAATAACACCATTTTTTGCTACCGAACAAAACAATTCATCACTTTATAACAAGGGTGCTTTTAATGAATTAGGACAATGTTTAAATGTTGATTATGCCGGTATACACAAAGCTGGTTGGTCCGGTTAAAAGTATATTTGAGAATCCAGAGGCATTCTGATTCTTCTCGAAATTAACTCTTAAATTACCACCTAATGTTTCTATGTTTATGTGATTAATAGGAATGTTATAGTGCACCGTATAAGCAATGGCAGAGGCAACAACACCCGTGCCGCATGAATAAGTTTCGTCTTCAACACCTCGTTCATATGTTCTTACAAAAATACTGTCCTGGTTTAACTGTTCAACAAAATTCACGTTGGTTCCATTAGTACTTATGTCTGTATCGTATCGAAGTTTGCGACCTTCGTCTTTTACATTATAGTTTCTAATGTTTTTAACAAAAGCAACCAAATGAGGAGAACCAGTATTCAGGAAGATTCCTTTTGTTGTAGATTTTAGAGCATCAACAACATTCATCTTTAAACAGACTTCTTTATCGTTAATAGTTCCGGTATGCTCGCCATCCACAGCAATAAAATGAGCCGTGTTTTTGATGATCTCAAGTTTCTTGGCAAATGCAATAATGCATCTTCCTCCATTGCCGCACATGGAGCCTTCTTGTCCATCAGCATTGTAATAAACCATCTTGAAGTCATGGCTGGTACTTGATTCAAGAAGCATCAGGCCGTCGGCTCCTATCCCGAAGCGTCGAGAACACATTTGTTCAATCTGATCGGTACTTAAGTTAATATCGTTCATCCTGTTGTCAATAAGGATGAAATCGTTACCTGTTCCGTGATATTTGTGAAAATTTAGAGTCATCGTATTTTTATAAATGTAGTAAAGCCTCTGAGGAAATTAAACAAGGAACAGACGCATGAAGCTAATAATCGCAAAAAATGCAATCCATACTTTCCAGAAGACTCCAAAGCTTGTTGCCGCATCAAACGACATAACCTCAGGAGTGGTTGACGAATTTCTAAAAATAGGAATATTCATGATCCCATAACTAATAAGAATGATGATATAGTACATATCTATTTCAGGAAGTAGCACAAGTATGATAATTATTGAACCAACGAACCATGGCTTAAGTGCTGTATTCAGTAACCAATATTGTCTGTTTATTGGGTGATTTGGGCGCGCATAATTGCTTGCTTCCATCAGGAAAATAGATTTTGCTGATCCAACTACCAACAATAGGGCTAGCCCAACAATGCCAATTACGTACATCATTAATTGAGGTATGTTTAACCATGCCATTGCAAACCAAGTATAATCGTTTGAAATACTGCCAGCAATAAAAGAAGCAAAGCAGAAATTCATACCATGCATGTACATGTATAAGAAAAAGAGTTTCAAATGTCCTTTGTCTGCTCTGAATACTGTGTGAAGTCTTGCAAATATACCCGCAACCAAAAGCGAAATAAATGGTCCTGCCATAAACATTAATATCAGAGCATCTGTTGTCCATCGCTCAGAACTATTGCTTATTAGGTAATCTACTTTATAATACAGAAACTTGGCATCGATACCAAAGTAACTGGCAAGGCCAAAAACCACCAACAGGTTTAGAAAGTAAATGATTATAAAAGCTAATACATAAAACGCAGTAGCATTTATAAAACTAATATGTCTGGATTGTTTGTCAACAATTGATTTGATGTCGGTCATAGACAAAACTTTTTTCAAATTTAATATTATCAAATTAATGACATGTTAATACTGCCAAAATTTCATTCTAAAAACTAGCTCATAGCATGAATGGCTGAACCGCAACTTATTCCTATTGTTCTTACCAATGTGGGTGTTAAGTTTTGTTAAAACAATAGAGTGCATAAAACAGAGGCAAGAAATTTGACGTTATCAGAATAGTTTATTTTAGTTTAACTTTAAAATAAAAATAGAAATGAGACTTAAAGATATAATTTTAACGATAATCATTGCAGCAACAACTAGTGTGATTGCAGTATTTGCTTATTCTCGAATTGATAATAATACAACTCGTGTTATAGAAGTTCCTGCTGATTCTGGCGCAAAGCTAACATCCTATTCACCTGTTTCTGTCCCGGCAGAGCTTGACTTTACATATGCCGCAGAAAAATCTGTGCATGGTGTTGTGCATGTTAAAACCCAATCCATGCCGGATGAAATGTATTACAATCCACTGTATGATTTCTTTTTTGGCGATGGTCAGCAGCGTTCCTATCAGCAGCCTGTCATGTCTTCAGGCTCAGGAGTGGTAATATCTACTGATGGCTACATCGTGACCAATAATCATGTGGTAAAAGATGCGAATTACATTTATATTACCCTTAATAACAAAAAGACGTACGAAGCCGAATTGATTGGTCGTGATCCAACCACCGATATTGCCTTGTTAAAAATTGATGAAGAAAACATGCCTTATGTTGATTACGGCAATTCTGATGATATTCAAATAGGCGAGTGGGTTTTGGCTGTTGGTAATCCATTCAATTTAACAAGTACGGTTACTGCAGGAATTGTAAGTGCAAAGGCTCGTAATATAAATATCCTTTCTCAGCAATTTGCAATTGAATCATTTATACAAACCGATGCAGCTGTGAATCCGGGTAATAGTGGAGGAGCATTGGTAAACAGTAAAGGAGAGTTGCTTGGGATAAACACAGCAATTGCCTCTCGAACCGGATCGTTTGTTGGTTATTCTTTTGCGGTTCCTGTTAATATAGTTAAGAAAATTGTATCGGATTTAATTGAGTTTGGCGAGGTGCAACGTGCCTACATTGGAATTAATATTCAAGACTTAAATGCAGAAAGAGCAGAAGAGTTGGGCTTGGATGAGATTTTAGGGGTATACGTAGCTGGAACCGTTGAAGGTGGTGCAGCAAGTGAAGCAGGTATTCTTGCCGGAGATGTATTAAGATATGTTGGGCAAAAGGCAGTAAACTCAATGGCCGAATTGCAAGAGCAGATTAGCAGATATCGACCTGGCGACAAAGTAGATGTGACCATAAGCAGAGATAGTGAACTACAGAATTTTAGTATAATCCTGCGAAATAAAAATGGAAATACTTCCATTGTTAAAACAATGGAAGGAGAAATCTACGGCGCACAATTAAAAAAACTGGAAGAGCGTGAGTTGCGAAAGTATAAGATTCGTTATGGTGTTCAGGTTTCCGAACTAACCGATGGTTTATTGAAAGATGCCGGAATACGAACAGGCTTTATAATAACTTCTATAAATAAGCAAGGCGTAACCAACGTTGATGAGGCCATAGCAATTTTGAACAATGTAAGCGGTGGAGTGTTTATCGAAGGTGTATATCCTAATGGTAAAGTTGCATACTACGTAATCGAAAATTAGTAAGCCTGAATAAAACTTTCGCTTAATAAATCCGTAAGCGCCCTGACACTCTGGGTATCTGCAGTGAATATGCATGTTCCCGGAGGTTTATCTTTGCTTATTTGGAATGAAAGAGAAGCTGAACAGCGACCATTTAAAAGGACAAAATTGTAATAATCGGTTAATTCTTTAAAACTAAGGTAAAAAGAATTGATTGGTAATGAATAAAGCTATATTTTTGCGAAAATTTATTTAGGGGTAGAATTAGAATATGAGACAGTTAAAGATCACAAAATCGATCACAAATCGTGAGAGTGCGTCGTTAGACAAGTATTTACAAGAGATTGGAAAAGAAGAATTAATTACTGTCGAAGAAGAAGTTGAATTAGCCCAGCGAATTAAAAAAGGTGACCAAACCGCCCTCGAAAAGCTTACAAGAGCAAATCTTCGTTTTGTTGTATCAGTAGCAAAACAGTACCAGAATCAAGGGTTAAGCTTGCCAGATTTAATTAATGAAGGAAACTTAGGACTGATTAAAGCAGCAGAGAAATTTGATGAAACAAGAGGATTTAAATTTATATCCTATGCCGTATGGTGGATTCGTCAGTCAATATTGCAAGCTTTAGCTGAACAGTCAAGAATTGTTCGTTTGCCGTTGAACCAGGTGGGTTCGTTGAATAAAATCAATAAAGCCTTCTCAAAATTTGAGCAGGAGTTTGAAAGAAAACCATCACCTGAAGAATTGGCCGAAGTTCTTGATCTTCCGAAAGAAAAAGTTGCAGACACTTTACGTGTTTCCGGACGTCATGTTTCTGTTGATGCACCATTTGTTGATGGTGAAGAAAACAGTTTGTTGGATGTTCTGCAAAACAACGATTCTCCAAATGCCGACCGTTCATTAATGAATGAGTCGTTAAGTAAAGAAATTGAGCGTGCACTTGCTACCTTAACAGAAAGAGAACGCGAGATTATTAAATTCTTCTTTGGTATCGCTTGTCAGGAAATGACCCTTGAAGAGATCGGTGAAAAATTCGGACTAACTCGTGAACGAGTTCGTCAAATTAAAGAAAAAGCAATCCGCAGATTAAGACATACTTCCAGAAGTAAGTTGCTAAAATCTTATCTCGGATAAGTAAAATACAGCCCCGCTTCATGCGGGGTTTTTTATTAAGAGCCGACATCCGGGCATATTATCAATTTATAGATCATAGTAATCCGAAATAAAATAGAGTACAAATGTTAAGTATCAATAAAACCAGAAATATCTTTAATATCGTTTCTGTAATTCTGTTTCTTGCCGGTTTGGCCTTGGTTCGAGACTTTTCCTTTGGAATGATTATTCTATTAGCAATCCTGTTTACTATGCTTTTTGGTAATGCCATTTTTGTTATGAAAGATCGGCGTGCGGGTATCCCATTAAAAATGATCATGCTTTCGTCGGTACCACCACTATTAATGATTGTGGCCGCAATCGCTCTGGTAATTAATTCATTTTACTATGAGAACAATCAAAATGTATTGATGGTAATCGCCATTGCAGTTTTGATTGGAAATTTTGCGATTCGGAGCATGAAACGCAAAGCAGGTATCAATTAGTTTTCTTATTCCTCAAGAACAAGATTTAGATCGTAGCCGTATAGCTTTATTATCAATTTTTTTTGATTCTCAGGAAGTAACTTGCTTAAGTCGTAACGAAACTGCTGGCGTAGATCTTCCTCGCAAGAATCTGTTGTTTCATGAATTAAATAAAGTGATGCCTTCATCGGCATGCTTTTCATATAGCGGCCATTGAACATTAGGTCAAAGCCATGATCGCTGCATCCACCTTTATAGCTGAAGTCGATTGTTAGAATTTTATCTGCAATTGTTGCACTGTGAATTGTATAACCCGGATGAGTTGCAGGTGGCACGAAATTGAAATCGGTATTAGGATAGAAGACCACATTTTTCATAATGCTTGATGAATCAGTATTTTTAAGCTTGAAACTTACACAGGCTGCCATGAGTATTGATAAACTCACGATTGTTGCTGTAATTATTTTTGTATTCATTGATTCTTGTTTAGTGCATCCAAAGATATTGAATTTAGCGAGACTTGTTTATTATCGGACATTAAGTAGCATACCTTATTGTTTGTCTTTTAGCAATTTTTCTAAATCGAACATTTCGTCCCGTAATCTTGCTGCTTCAACAAAATCGAGATCTTTGGCTGCTTTTTTCATTGATAGTTTTGCGGTATCAATTGCTTTAACTAAAGCATCCTTACTCATGTATTGGACCACCGGATCAGCTGCAATGGTTGTTTCGTCGGGGCCGGTATAAGCTTTGGTTTTTTCTTCCATACCACCCATAATGGTTCCAATTGCTTTCTTAATTGTTTTAGGAATAATGCCATGTTCCTGATTGTAACTCATCTGCTTAATGCGACGACGATCCGTTTCATCAATTGTTCGTTGCATCGAACCGGTCATTTTATCAGCATACATAATTACGCGGCCATCGGCGTTTCTTGCTGCACGACCCGCTGTTTGTGTAAGCGATCTATCTGAGCGAAGAAAACCTTCTTTATCTGCATCGAGAATGGCAACTAAAGAAACTTCAGGTAAATCAAGCCCTTCTCGTAAAAGGTTGATTCCAATGAGCACATCAAAAATGCCTTCACGCAGCCCGTCCATAATTTCTACACGTTCCATGGTGTCGATATCTGAATGTATGTATCTACATTTAATCTCAAGGCGGGTAAAGTATTTGGCCAGTTCTTCAGCCATTCTCTTGGTGAGTGTTGTAACTAAAACACGTTCGCGTTTTTCAACCCGTGTATTAATTTCTGCAATTAAATCATCAATCTGATTGAGTGTTGGTCTTACTTCTATTGGAGGATCAAGCAATCCTGTTGGGCGAATGAGCTGCTCTACAATAACGCCCTCGCATTTCTCGAGTTCGTAATTCCCGGGGGTCGCACTTACATATATGGTTTGATTGATAATTGTCTCAAATTCTTCAAATTTCAATGGTCGATTGTCGAGTGCAGCCGGTAAGCGGAAACCATACTCCACCAGGTTTTTCTTTCTTGAATAGTCGCCACCGTACATGGCATGAATTTGCGGCAGGGAAACATGGCTCTCATCAATAATTGTTATGAAGTCTTCAGGAAAATAGTCGAGCAAGCAGAAGGGACGTGTTCCTGGGTTTCGACCATCAAAGTATCTGGAGTAGTTCTCAATTCCAGAACAATATCCGAGTTCTTTAATCATCTCCAAATCATATTCCACTTTGTCTTTCAGTCTTTTTGCTTCCAGGTGTTTGCCTATTTCTTTAAAATAATCTACCTGCTTTAGCATGTCATCTTGAATATGTGCGATGGCCTGATGCATACGCTCTTTGGTTGTGACAAAGATATTGGCAGGGTAAATCATGATGTCAGAGTGTCGCTCTAGTGTGTGTCCATTCAAGGGATCAAAACTTGTGAGTTCCTCTATTTCATCGCCAAAAAAGGTGATTCGGTATGCCAAATCGCCATAGGCTATAAAAACATCTACATTATCACCTTTTACTCTAAAGTTACCTCTGCTAAACGTAACTTCGTTTCTGGAGTAAAGCGCTTCAACTAATTGATGTAAGAATTTATTACGCGAGATTTTTTGCCCTTCTTTCAGGTGAACAACATTGGCATGGAAATCATCAGGGTTACCAATTCCGTATAAACATGAAACTGATGAGATGACGATAACATCCTTTCTTCCGGATAGAAGTGCAGAGGTTGTACTTAATCGAAGTTTCTCAATTTCATCGTTTATTGATAAGTCCTTCTCAATATAAACACCAGTTGCCGGAATATAAGCTTCTGGTTGATAGTAATCGTAATAGGAAACAAAATACTCCACTGCATTATTGGGGAAGAAATGCTTAAACTCACTATATAGCTGGGCCGCCAATGTTTTGTTGTGGCTTAGTACCAGCAAAGGACGGTTTAGGTTGGCAGCTATATTTGCCACCGTAAATGTTTTACCAGAACCGGTTACTCCGAGCAAGGTTTGAAACTTTTCACCATTTGCCAGCCCTTCGGCTAATTGTCTTATTGCTTCCGGCTGATCACCGGTTGGTACAAAATCAGATGTTAATTTGAATTCCATAATACCCTACAAAAATAAGTGTTCAATCTTAGCTATTCTTTAAACGCCAGAATAAAAATGTATTATTTCTTTTTGTTTAACTTTTCGAACCGTTTAAGGGCTGCTTTGTTTAACAAAAAGTATTCATTAAAAGTTTATGATATGGTAGTGTTATATATTGTTGGAGGATTGGTTGTGCTACTTCTAATTCTTGCATTGGTTGCACCAAAGGATTTTGCGGTGTCAAGAGAGATTGTTGTTAGTAAAGACCAGGAATTTGTGTTTAATAGCTTAAGATCAATAAAGGAGCAAACTAAATGGTCGCCTTGGAGTACCAGGGATCCTAACATGAAAAGTGAGTTTAGAGGTACCGATGGTGAAGTTGGTTCTGTTAATTATTGGCTTGGAAATAAAGATGTAGGAGAGGGAGAGCAAGAAATAACCAAGCTAACACCCAGTAGTAGCGTAGAAACAGAATTACGTTTCTTAAAACCATGGAAGGCTACCAATAAAGCATATTTTACAATTGAAGAAGTTGGCACTGGTACTAAAGTGACCTGGGGTTTTAGCGGTAGTAATAAAATCCCCATGAACATCATGATGTTATTCATGAATATGGACAAGGTTATTGGGAAGGACTTTGAAGAGGGATTGGTTTCATTCAAGAAATATATTGAGGCAAAATAGAAATGAAGTTGTTCTTCAATAAGTTGTTGGCTGTTGTTATAGGTATTGCAGCAGGATCAATGGCAAAAATGTCTGTTGAGAAAATTGGACAAATTGTTTTCGATTGGCCGGTTGGCGAGAATGCACAAGATCCAACTGTTGTTGAGGCCTTTATTCGGGATACCTCATTTCTTGCACTGGTTTTTGTTGCCATAGCATGGGCTTTTGGTTCTTGGTTAGGCGCTTTGTTTACGGGGTTGGTGGCAAAATCAAATGGAATACTATTAGCTATGATTGTTGGCACATTTTTTATGAGCATAA
>JBFHES010000132.1:0-12486 GCA_041584015.1 Bacteroidales bacterium | reverse complement strand
TAGCTAATCCAGCCTTTCAATTATAATATATTTAAAACAAAATCATCTTAAAACGGTTTAATTACTTAGATTTGTATACAAACGTGGACGGATTTGATTGATTGCAACCACGGTAAAAAAATGCTAAAGCAGTACCTACCGAACTTATCAATCAAAATCTCACCTATAAATTTATTTGTAAATTCTTGCTGATGAGAGATATTAAAGCCGAACTTAAGAAAAGGATACTTGTGCTGGATGGTGCAATGGGTACCATGATTCAAACGTATAAGTTAAGCGAGAGCGATTATAGGGGTGATCGATTTACAGATTTTGCCCACGACCTAAAAGGCAACAACGATTTGCTGTCGCTTACGCAGCCGCAAATTATTGAAGAAATTCACAAGCAGTTTCTTGAAGCGGGTGCTGATATAATTGAAACCAATACTTTTAATGCCAATCGCATTTCTATGGCGGATTATCACATGGAAGATTTAGCTTATGAGATGAATGTGGCATCAGCTAAAATTGCGAAAAACATAGCTAAGCAGTTAACGGATGGTAATCCTGATAAACCTAGATATGTTGCAGGTGCCCTGGGGCCAACCAATAAAACAGCTTCTTTATCGCCCGACGTTAATGATCCGGGTTTTCGTGCCATTTCATATGATGAGCTTAAAGAGGCTTATGCTGAGCAGACCAAGGGCTTACTGGATGGTGGCGTAGATGTTTTGTTGGTAGAAACAATTTTTGATACACTAAATGCAAAAGCCGCTCTCTATGCAATCGATGAAGTTTTAACCGAACGTAAGGTTAAGATTCCAATCATGGTGTCAGGTACTATTACCGATGCTTCTGGTCGCACCCTTTCGGGACAAACGCTTGATGCATTTATGAATTCGGTATCGCATATGAATTTGCTAAGCCTTGGATTAAATTGTGCCCTTGGAGCCAAAGAGCTTAGGCCTTATGTTGAGGAGTTATCGGGCAAATCGCCGTTTCCACTTGCGGTGTATCCAAATGCCGGTTTGCCCAATCAATTTGGCGAATACGATGAATCACCCGAGTTAATGAAGACACATATTGAAGATTACTTGAATAGTGGTTTTGTAAACATTGTAGGTGGATGTTGTGGTACAACACCCGCGCATATTCGTGCATTTGCCGATGCTGTGTCTGTAGCTAATAAGCGCGTTTTACCGTCTACGGTTAAAGAGTTACAGTTGAGCGGTCTTGAGCCTTTGTTAAGGTTTGATGGCAGTAATTTTATAAATATTGGCGAAAGAACCAATGTGGCCGGATCGGCAAAATTTAAGCGACTTATTTCAGAGGGAAATTATGAAGCAGCGCTATCGGTGGCAAAAGATCAAGTTGAAGGTGGTGCACAAATAATTGATGTAAATATGGACGACGCCATGATAGATGCTGAAAATGCCATGGTGCGTTTTCTTCATCTCTTAATGGCAGAGCCAGATATTGCCCGTTTGCCAATAATGATTGATTCTTCTAAGTGGAGTGTAATTGAAGCAGGTCTTAAATGTTTGCAGGGAAAAGCAGTGGTAAACTCTATCAGTCTTAAAGAGGGCGAAGCGCTTTTTCTAGAGCAGGCAAGTAAAATCAAGAAATATGGAGCAGCGGTGGTAGTCATGGCTTTTGACGAAACAGGTCAGGCGGATTCGCTGGAGCGTAAAGTTCAAATTTGTAAACGAGCTTACAATTTACTCACATCAAAGATTGGCTTTCCGGCACAGGATATTATTTTCGATGTAAATGTATTGGCCATCGCAACCGGAATTGATGAACATAATAATTATGCAGTCGATTTTATAAATGCCATAAAATGGATCAAGCAAAACCTGCCATATGCTAATACCAGCGGTGGAATTAGTAATTTGTCGTTTAGCTTTAGAGGAAACAATATGGTACGTGAAGCCATGCATTCGGTTTTTCTATTTCATGCCATAAAAGCTGGTCTTGATATGGGTATTGTTAATCCAAACATGTTACAGATTTATGATGATATTCCTAAAGATCTGTTGAAGTTAACCGAAGATGTTGTGCTTAATCGGCGCAAAGATGCGACTGAACGATTGATCGCCTATGCAGAAAAGAACAATGAAACGGTAAGTGCGAAGGAGAAAATTATTGAATGGCGCAGCTGGGATGTCAATGAAAGGATAAAGCATGCATTGGTTAAAGGAATTGTAGATTTTATTGAAGATGACGTTGAGGAAGCTCGTCCTCATTTTGCTCAAGCTTTACAGGTTATTGAGGGGCCATTAATGGATGGGATGAATGTGGTTGGTGATTTATTTGGTGCCGGAAAGATGTTTTTGCCTCAGGTTGTTAAAAGTGCCCGGGTAATGAAAAAGGCAGTTGCTGTGCTTATTCCCTTTATCGAGGCGGAGAAAAAGGCAGCTGGTGATTTAAAAAGCAGAGGTAAAATTTTGATGGCTACGGTAAAAGGTGATGTGCACGATATTGGTAAAAATATTGTTGGAGTAGTACTCGCCTGCAATAATTATGAGATTATTGATTTGGGTGTAATGGTTCCGGCAGATAAGATTTTAAAAACTGCGATTGCAGAAGAAGTTGATATGATTGGTCTTAGCGGATTAATTACCCCATCGCTTGAAGAAATGGTTCATGTAGCTTCCGAAATGGAGCGTCAGGGGTTTAAGTTGCCGTTATTGATTGGTGGTGCCACAACATCCGAAATTCATACGGCCATGAAAATTGTTCCGGCTTATTCAGTGCCGGTTATTCATGTTAAGGATGCCTCACGAAGTGTTAATGTGGTGTCTAATCTCTTGTCTGATAAAAAGGAACAATTCACAACTGAGCTAAGAGAAAAGTACAATATTGTTATTGAGAAATACCTAAGTCGAAAAGCTGAGAAGCAATATGTTACCCTGGAGCAAGCGCGTGCCAATAAATTCCGGATGGACATGGATACTTATGAACCACATAAACCTGTCTTTACCGGTATTAAGGTGATAGAGAATATTTCCGTTCAGAAATTAAGGCCATATATCGATTGGACATTCTTTTTCCATGCCTGGAAGCTAGCAGGAAAATATCCGCAAATATTTGATGATCCAATAAAAGGAGTAGAAGCAAAAAAGCTTTATGCTGATGCATTGGAGATGTTGGATTATATGGAGGCTCATGAAATTTTGCAACCTAAAGGAGTACTTGGAATTTTTCCCGCAGCTGCAGTTGGCGATGATGTAGAAGTTTATGACGGGCAGGGCAAGCACTTGACTAATATTTGTTTTTTAAGAAATCAGGAGCGAAAAGAAAAACGTTTGCCAAATCTTGCTTTAGCCGATTTTATTGCGCCAAAGTCTGCACAGGTAAAGGATTATATTGGAGGTTTTGTGGTAACTGCTGGTACAGGCATAGAAAAATGGACCAAACAGTTTGAGGATGATAACGACGACTACAGCAGCATCTTGTTAAAAATATTGGCAGATCGTTTGGCTGAGGCTTTTGCCGAACAATTACACGAATCGGTGCGCAAGGAGTATTGGGGCTTTGCAAAGAACGAAGAACTTACTGTTGAGCAAACATTGCGCGAGCAATATCAAGGTATTCGACCAGCACCGGGTTATCCGGCTTGTCCTGAACACTCAGAAAAAGTTGGCCTTTTTAAATTACTTGATGCGACCAAAAATACAGGAGTCGAGTTAACAGAGAGTTTTGCTATGTATCCGGCTGCTTCTGTTAGTGGATATTATTTTAGTCATAAAGATTCGCAGTATTTTAATTTGGGCAGACTAGATAAGGAGCAGGTTGCTGATTATGCAAAACGAAAGAATGTATCAGTAAGTCAGGCTGAAAAGTGGTTAGCGCCGAATTTAAACTATAAATAATCAAATAGTAAAATCAATTTACACCAGTAGGTTAAGATGAAAGTAATTGAACACATAGCAAAAGCAGATAAAACCTTATTCTCATTTGAGATTCTTCCACCGAAAAAGGGAGATAACATTTACAAAATATATGAAACCATTGACCCATTGCGTGAGTTCGATCCGGCTTTTATCGATGTTACGTATCATCGCGAAGAGGTGGTTTACAAAAAGCGCGGAGATGGATTGCTGGAACGTCAGGTGGTGCGCAAGCGACCCGGAACGGTTGGTATAACCGCGGCCATTCAGTACAAATACAAAATTGATGTAATACCTCATATTATTTGTGGTGGTTTCTCAAAAGAAGAAACAGAAAATGGATTGCTGGATTTAAATTTCTTGGGAATTAATAATTTGTTGGTCATTAGAGGAGACAACATGCCCGGAGATAAGTATTTTAAACCTGAGGCCGATGGACACCAATATGCGCTAGATCTGGTAAAACAGATAATGGAGCTTAATGAGGGAAAGTATCTTGATAATGAGATTTTGAACTCAACACCAACTAATTTTTCGTTGGGAATTGCGGGTTATCCTGAAAAGCATCAAGAATCGCCAAATTTAGAGAGCGACTTAAAATACCTTAAAATGAAGGTTGATGCTGGCGCGGAATATATTGTTACTCAAATGTTTTTTGATAATAACAAGTATTATGATTTTGTTGACAGGTGCCGGGCCGCAGGCATTCATGTTCCTATAATTCCGGGTTTAAAGCCAGTTGCAGTAAAAAATCATATGAACCTGCTACCGCAAGTATTCAATATCGACCTACCTGATGATTTGGTGCAGGCCGTTGATCAATGTAAGAACAATGCTGCTGTTCGTCAGGTAGGTATTGAATGGTCGATAGCGCAAGCGCGTGATTTAATTAAAAATAAGGTACCGGTTTTGCATTTTTACACCATGAGTAAATCGGAGAATATTCGCGAAATTGTGAAGGAGGTATTTTAATGAATAAACAGCAACTGGTAGAGGAGAAGTTATGCAAGAGTTGTGGCGAAGATACACAATGTTCATCATCGGGTAAGTGTTGGTGCTACAGCTACGATTTAGCCACCAATGTTGATCAGTTGGAACTGGATTATGGCGATTGTGTTTGCGAAGTCTGTTTGAGCAAAGAGAGGAACAATTAAGGAAAAGTTCGCTATAAAGAGAAACCCCGGCTCAACGAGCCGGGGTTTCTCTTTATAGTGTTGTATGGTTTTAATTACCAACTTCAGAAATAAACTTGATGCGCATTAACCTGATATCTTCTTCAGAATAGTTTTCCTCTCCCAATTCTTCCATGGCATCTTCAACAGATTCGGTTTCCGCTTCTTCTTTGTAATATTCAAAAATGTCATCTTGCTTATCCTCATCAATAACCTGATCGATGTAATAATTGATGTTGATCTTGGTACCTGAGTTTACAATAGATTCAAGCTCATGAAGCAGATCAATCATGCTGATGCCTTTGGCGTCGGCAATATCATCAAGTGGCATTTGCCTATCAATACTCTGAATGATAAATACCTTAAGACCTGATTTATTTACCACAGATTTAACTACCATGTCCTGGGCACGTTCAATCTCATTTTCTTCAACGTGTTCCTTAATCAGTTCAAGAAATTCGCCACCATATCGTTTGGCTTTACCAGCACCAACACCAGATATCTTTTGCAATTCTTCCATTGTTATTGGGTAATGGATGGCCATTTCTTCCAACGATGGATCCTGGAAAATTACAAAAGGTGGCAAATTAAGTTTCTTGGCAATCTTCTTCCGAAGTTCCTTCATCATGGATAGCATTTGAGGATCTACAGAACTAGTTCCTCCTCCTTGATTCATGCTGTTTTCGTCACTGGCTTCGTAGTCGTGATCTTGTGTAAGCTTGAATGATGTTGGGTTATTTAGGTATTCATGTCCCTTTTTTGTCATCATTAAAAGGCCATAATTTTCAATATCCTTCTCAATGAAACGGGCAACAAGAGCATGTCTGAAAACAGAGTTCCAGAAACGAACGTCCTTTTCGCGACCGGTTCCGAATATTTCAATGGAATGATGTCGGTATGATTTAATGGCAGAAGTTAAATTACCAGCCAAAATATTTGCAATATGATCGGCCTTAAACTTTTCTTTAACTGCTAAAATTGCTTCTAGTCCCTGAATCATGAACTCCTTACCTTCGATAAGGGTTTTTGGGTTAAGGCAATTATCGCATGATTCGCAATTATCTTCTTCGTGCTGCTCACCAAAATAATGAAGCAAGAGTTTTCTTCTACAAACAGATGATTCGGCATAGGCAACCGTTTCGAGTAATAGTTGTCTGCCAATTTCTTGTTCGGCAACAGGTTTACCCTGCATAAACTTCTCAAGCTTTTGTATGTCTTTGTATGAGTAGAATGTAATACACTTGCCCTCTCCACCGTCACGACCAGATCTTCCGGTTTCCTGATAGTAACCTTCCAGACTTTTCGGAATATCGTAGTGAATTACGAAACGCACATCTGGCTTGTCGATTCCCATTCCAAAGGCAATGGTTGCAACAATAACATCCACCTCTTCCATCAGGAATTTATCCTGATTGCCGGAACGAGTGGTTGAGTCCATTCCTGCATGATACGGTAAAGCCTTTATGGAATTTACTATTAATGTTTCGGCAAGTTCCTCAACACGCTTGCGGCTCAGGCAATAGATAATACCAGACTTACCCTGGTTTTGCTTGATGAACTTGATGATTTCTTTTTCGGTATTAACCTTCGGACGTACTTCGTAATAAAGGTTAGGCCTGTTAAAGGATGATTTAAAAACCTTAGACTCCAGCATGCCTAAATTCTTCTGAATGTCGTGCTGAACTTTTGGAGTTGCCGTAGCCGTTAGTGCAATAATTGGAGCACGGCCAATTTCGTTAATTATTGGTCTGATTCGCCTGTATTCTGGTCTGAAATCATGACCCCATTCAGAAATACAGTGGGCTTCATCAACTGCATAAAAAGAAATCTTAACTCTTTGCAGGAAATCAATATTGTCCTGCTTGGTTAAGGATTCCGGAGCAACGTATAAGAGTCTGGTTTTTCCGCATAAAATATCATCTTTCACTTTGGCAATAGCCGATTTAGTGAGTGATGAATTAAGGAAATGTGCAACACCATCCTCAGAACTAAAGCTGCGCATTGCGTCAACCTGGTTCTTCATTAAGGCAATTAATGGTGAAATTACAATGGCCGTTCCTTCTTTAATAAGAGATGGTAGCTGATAACAGAGAGATTTTCCGCCACCGGTTGGCATCAATACAAATGTATCGTTATCGTCAAGAACGTTTCTTATTACAGGTTCTTGCAGACCCTTAAAATTATTAAACCCAAAATATCTCTTTAGAGTATCGTATATCGGATAATCATTTTCCTTATTCATCATCTATTAAACCTAATGTGTTTCCCCACCCATAAAAATAAAAAAGCGGGGACAATCTGAACCTTTAATTTTGTTCATTATCTAATTCCGCATCTAAAGTAAAAGTAAAAAACTAAAGTTGAATTACCAAATTTCCTGATACCGCATTGGTCGCGATTATTATCTAAAAAAAGTTTAACTTTGCAAATCTTTATTTTTAATTAAAGAATTGAAAACTAAAAAGTTATTTCTTAAGGCTTTGGGTAATTTGGAACTATTAAAAATTGCAAGAGAGACAATCTTGCACGAAGCAAAGGCTATTCATTTGCTTGCCGACTATCTTGATGATCAGTTCGCCTTGGCAGTTAATCATATTTATGAATGTAAGGGGCGTGTTATTATTACCGGAATTGGTAAAAGCGCCATTATTGCACAGAAAATTGTGGCTACATTAAACTCTACAGGAACCCCGTCAATTTTTATGCATGCTGCCGATGCCATTCACGGTGATCTTGGAATTGTATTGGAAGATGATGTGGTTATCTGTATTTCGAAGAGTGGCAGTACACCCGAAATAAAAGTGTTGGTGCCATTACTCAAGGCACGCGGCAATAAACTGATTGCCATGGTTTCCAATACCGATTCATTTTTAGCTGTAAAGGCCGACTATGTTCTCAATGCCAGAGTTGATAAGGAGGCTTGTCCGAATAACTTGGCACCAACAACAAGCACTACTGCGCAATTGGTGATAGGTGATGCCATTGCTGTTTGCTTGCTTAACATGCGCGGTTTTTCCACAACCGATTTTGCAAAAGTCCATCCAGGAGGGTCTCTTGGTAAAAAGCTTTATCTGCGAGTTGAGGATTTATTGTTAAATAGCCAGGCACCTAAAGTGAATGCTGATGAAACTATTCGAAATACGATAATTGAGATTTCGGCAAAGCGATTAGGAGCTACTGCTGTTGTTGATGGTGACAATAAACTGTTAGGTATTATTACGGATGGCGATTTGCGCCGAATGTTGGAGAAGGAAGAAAAAGTGGACAACCTGCGTGCTGCAGATATTATGTCTGTAAATCCGAAAACTGTTACACCCGAAGAATTAGCCGTGAAAGCATTTCAGGAGATGGAACGCAACAATATTACCCAGTTAGTGGTTTTGGATGATGGGATTTATTGTGGAATTATACATTTGCACGATATTTTAAAGGAAGGTATTATATAGTCTTTGTAAAATGGCAGAAAGTAGGGCAGATTTGAACAACGAAACAGAAATGACATTCCTGGATCATTTGGAGGTTTTGCGTTGGCACTTAATCAGATCGATCGTAGCAATTTTTTTGTTTGCAATTGTTGCTTTTATATTTCATGATTTTATTTTCGATAAAATTATTTTTGCTCCTAAAAGTCCCGATTTCTGGACAAACAGAATGTTTTGTGCGTTTAGCGAATTAATAGGAACGGATAAGCTATGTATTAATAGTACCGATTTCGAAATATTCAATATCAGCTTTACAGGTCAGTTTTCTACACATATTATTGTTTCACTGGTATTAGGTTTGGTTTGTTCGTTTCCATACATATTCTATGAGTTTTGGAGATTTATTCGCCCGGCATTGTATAACGAAGAACAAAAGCATTCACGTGGTGCAATTTTGGCTGCATCAACTTTATTTTCTTTAGGAGTATTGTTTGGTTACTATTTAATCATACCCCTAACGGTACATTTTCTGGGATCGTATGAAGTGAGCTCGAGTGTGTACAATGAAATTAATTTGAATTCTTATATATCTACATTAACTTCCATCGTTTTGGCGGCCGGGGTTATTTTTGAACTTCCGGTGCTGATTTACTTTCTGGCAAAAGTTGGCTTGGTTAGTTCTTCATTTCTTAAGAAGTACAGAAAACATTCAATTGTAGTTATCCTGGCTCTTTCGGCTATTATAACACCTCCTGATGTATTCAGCCAGATTTTGGTATGTTTACCTTTACTTGTACTCTATCAGGTAGGAATTGTAATTGCCAAACGCATTGAAAAGAAGAATGACTTGGCTGCTGCCTAAAATCAGTTGCTTTTGTCAGATAATCGTAGTTGCTCAATTGCCAAAATAATTTTTTCATTCGTAGCAGGTATCTCAAATTGTGGTTCTTCCTTATGATCATTTGTTGCTGAAATAGCATCTTTAATAGCAAGCCAAACTGAGAATGCTAACATAAATGGTGGTTCGCCAACCGCCTTACTTTGCCTGATGGTATTTGGATTTGGATATCCTTTCAGTAGTGAAATACGAAATTCTTTAGGAATGTCATTTATGCCCGGAATCTTGTAGGTATCCGGCGAGTGATTCAGCAAATTGCCTTTCGAATCCCATTTACATTCTTCGGTAGTTAACCAGCCCAGCCCCTGCACAAAACCACCTTCAATCTGGCCTATATCCAGTGATTCGTTTATTGATTTACCTGCATCATGAACAATGTCGGTTCTGATAATTTTATGATAACCCGTTAATACATCTACCGATACTTCGCTTACGGCCATACCAAAGGCATAGTAATGGAATGGTTTTCCCTTGCCTTTAGCTTTATCATAATGAATATTTGGTGTTCGGTAAAAGCCGGTTGCACTCAAACTTGTTTGTGCAAAATAGGCTTTCATAACTGCTTCTTTAAAAGTGATTTTTCGTTTCGGGTGCTTGCTGTCGATTACCCAATCGTTTTTAAAATGAATATCATCAACCTTTGTTATTGCCAGCTCTTTATTAAAGTAATTGGCAGCTATTGGAGCAATTCTATTTTTAAGCTTGTCCATGGCATTTTTAACTGCCATACCATTTAGGTCGCTACCAGAAGAAGCCGCAGTAGCGGAGGTATTTGGCACTTTTGCCGTATTGGTTGCATTTACCTTAATGTGTTTTATATCAATCCCCAGTTCCAGGGCAGCTATCTGTTTAATTTTGGTATGCAAGCCTTGTCCCATTTCAATCCCGCCATGATTCACCAGAACCGATCCATCTTTGTAAATATTAACCAAGGCCCCCGCCTGGTTTAAAAACGAAGTGGTAAAAGAAATACCAAACTTAACGGGAGTTAAAGCAAGTCCTCTTTTAATAAATTGATGTTGTTGGTTAAAAGTGTTGACTTGTTTACGCCGCTCGAAATATTGAGAGCTTTCAAGAAGTTGCTCCTCCAGGATGGCAAGTCTGTTATTTTCAATTAACTGATTGTAGTGTGTGGTGTTGTTCTGAGAATGTTGATAATAATTAGTGTTACGAACGATGGCGGCATCAATCTTCAGTTCACGGGCTATTCTATCAACAATGGTTTCAATAACTGCCATGCCTTGTGGTCCGCCAAATCCCCTAAATGCAGTATTCGATGGAACATTGGTTTTGTAGGCCTTCCCAACAATTTTCATATTTGGAATGAAATAGCAGTTATCAGCATGAAACATGGCACGCTCAAGAATCGCCATACTTAAATCTGTTGATGCGCCGGCATTTGCATTTAGCTCAATAGAGGCCGCGGTAATTTTACCAGATTTGGTATAAGCTACTTTATACTTGCTTAGAAAAGGATGACGCTTGCCGGTCATTTTCTGGTCCTCATCACGATTCAATCTAATTTTAACCGGTTTGCCACAAGCATTTGCTAATAAGGCGGTCCATGCTGCCACATGATTGCCTTGGGTTTCTTTACCGCCAAAGGCGCCGCCCAGTCTGCGGGCTTCAACTTCAACCTCCATTTTATCCAACGCCAACACATCGGCAACAATTTCTTGTGTTTCGGATGGATGTTGCGTTGAGCTGTATATTTTTATTTCGTTTGCTTCGCCAGGAACCGCAATACACGATTGGGTCTCCAGGTACCAGTGCTCCTGAGCACCTGACTTTAAGCTACCTTCTAGTGTGAGTTCGGCATTAGCAAAAGCTTCCTGAGTATTTCCACATTCAATCTTTCTTGGTGGATGAAGCAGATGGTTCTTTTCTATTGCCTCCTCCAGCGTTAGAATTGGAGTATGTTCTTTAATTTCTATATCGATTAAATTAGCAGCAGTTCTGGCAATATCTATTGTTTCTGCAGCAATCAGAAACATGGCTTGTCCAATAAATTCTATTTCATTGGCAACTAAAACAGGTTCATCCTTAATTACCGGTCCCATCTGATTTTCACCCGGAATATCTTTGTAGGATAATACCGCAACAACCCCAGAGACTGCCATCGCTTTATCCAGATTAAAGGCTTTCAGTTGACCAGCTGCAATTTTGCTGGTTACAACAAAACCATGATGCAACTCATTTGAAATTGCCAGATCATCAATGTAAAGAGCTTGGCCGCTAACATGCAAGGCGGCACTTTCGTGTTTAGTATGTTCCGGCGCTTTCATAGCTGGCAAGTTTCGTTAAAGAACTTTCTAAATAAATTAATGGCCATAAGTATTCTTCCTTCGGCTGTTGCCCTTGCATCTGAAATTGGATTAAACTCGGATTTTAAAAGCTCAATGGCTTTAGCAAGAGATGAATGGTTCCATTCCTTAGCAAGTAAATAGTTTATGGTTTGGTTTGCCTGTACAACGCTTGCTGCCATTCCACCATAGTTCATATCAATGTCCTCAATAATTGAGTCTTTTATTCTGAGCCTAAAGCAGGCACTTACCGATGAAATATCCAGATCAACCCGTTTTGAAATTTTGTATGATTTGATGATTGTGCCCTTCTCGGGAACAGGAATACTTACACTTAGGATTATTTCGTTTGCTTTGATGGCGGTTTTTCGATAGTCAATCAGAAAGTCCTTAAGCAGCATTTCTCGGGTTCCGTCTGTTGAAGCCAATTGGAGTTTGGCTCTATAGCTAATAAGTACCGGAAGTAAATCGCCAATTGGCGAGGCCGACGCTATATTGCCACCAATGCTGGCCAGGTTTCTTATTTGATGCGATCCGAATACATGTAAGATGTCACTTAAGGCCTGAAATTCGGCTGTTAGATGCTCTTGCACCAGGTTCAGATTACAGGCGGCACCAAAGGATATATTTTGATTGCTGATATTTATTTCATGCAATTCAACAACACCAGCTAAATCGATTATTTCAGGTAGCTGCTCAAAATTCTTGGTCAGTTTTAAGGCCACATCTGTAGCTCCGCTAATAATTATAGCCGAAGGATGTAGCTTGCGGATTTGGAGTAATTCATGAAGACTTGCTGGCCGGTAATAACTGTATGGT
>JBFHES010000131.1:0-12489 GCA_041584015.1 Bacteroidales bacterium | reverse complement strand
CGAAGGCTATTCTATGCAGGAAGTTACTTTCCCAATACGCATACTTAAGTTCTTAGGCATTGAAACCTTAATGCTTTCGAATGCCAGTGGTGGTTTAAATCCAGGATTTAGCGTTGGAGATATAATGGTGATAACAGATCACATCAATCTGTTTCCGGATCATCCGCTACGTGGGCCAAATATTGAAGAATTGGGACCAAGATTTCCTGACATGAGCGAAGTGTATGCCACCAGCATGGTTAACCTGATTAACAAGGTTGCTTATGATAATGCAATTGATTTGCAAAATGGTGTTTATGCTGGCATCTCAGGGCCAACGTACGAAACACCTGCGGAATATCATTACATTAGAACTGTTGGTGCCGATGCCGTTGGTATGTCTACCGTGCCGGAGGCTATTGTTGCCAGACATATGAACTTACCTTGTGTAGCTGTTTCGGTAATTACCGATATGGGTACACCTGACGAGCAGGAAGAAATTACGCATGAAATTGTGCAGATAGTGGCTCAGGAAGTTGAGCCAAAAATGACTAAGTTGATTAAGAAGTTTTTGGCGGAATTGTAGCCAACCACTGAATCGATATAAAACAATAAAGGCAGCGGAATACGCTGCCTTTATTGTTTGCGTAAATACTTTTTAATTAATTAGGTATTTAATACCAATTGAAAAACGGCGCCCGGTGCTAAAGCTTATGTAATCGTACTCCGTTGATCCAAGCGTGTAGATTTCACGGTAGGTTGTGTTCAGCAGGTTTTTAGCTGAGAAACTCATGCTAAAATGCTCGCCCAGTTTTTTTGATAATTTAAAATCGAGTTGCGCTCTTGGCTGGGCAAATATATTCGGCGTAATACCTTTGGTAGCCACCGTCATTTTTTCTCCGGCAATGTTGTAGCCGATGTTTGCAGATAGTCCAATGCTGTCGTTTTGGTAGCTTATTAAACCGTTGAAAATGTAAGGTGACTGTCCGAACATGACTCTCGTTTTTGGAGCATCTTCCGGCAGTCCGGCTAATTCTATCTCATCAATGCTCACAAAAGATTCTACCAATGTAAGGTTCGCCGAGATTCTAAAGTTGTCCATATGTGGTAGAAAGTCCAGACGTTTTCTGAATTCTGCCTCAATACCTTTAAGTTCTGCTTCAGGAACGTTTTGCCAGGTAAGTTCTGCATTAACTGCAATTGGGTTATCCACAACTTCAATAGGATTGTAGAACTTTTTATAGAAGCCGCTAATGGCAATCATGTCACCAGGCTTTATGTAGTATTCCCAACGTACATCAATGTTGTTAATGGTGGTTCTTTTTAGCAATGGGTTACCAACTTTAACCTCACCACCTGCAAAATCTTCTGAGGCAAAGGGCGCCATTTCTCTAAACGTTGGACGTGCTAAGGTTCTGCTCACGGCAGTTCTTAAGTTCATCTTGTCATTGAGCGCGTAACTTAGGTTGATGGCCGGTAATATATCCAGATCATTCAATTCTCCTTTGTCTTTAAATTCGTCATCGCTTTCAACAAGTAAGGTGGTCTGCTCGAGACGGGCACCAGCAATTACTCTGAGCTTTTCGAATACAGGAAGGTCAACCATCATGTAACTTGCAAATACATTTTGCGAACCTACATAACTGTTTTTTTGCTCACTCGCATCTCTTACATAAATACCATAACTAGAAGTGCCGAGATTGCTCATGGCGTTTTGTCCAATAAAATCATCGCTTAAAAACTCCGATATATTGTTGTTGTACATTTCCTGCGAAAACTGGAAATCGTAATCAACCCTGCTGTCGTTAAAATCGCGGTACTTGTAAACATCGGCAAAACCAAACTTGAATTTTGATGGCGCACCCAGCAGCTTAAACGGAAGCGTGAAGTTTACCTTGTTGTCAAAATTTGTTTCAAACATATCGCGATAGTAGCGCGCCGGAAGTTTATAGATTGAGTTTTGAATACTGAATTGATAATCGCCTGTTTTACCGGGATAATAACTGTTTGTGAAAAATCTGAGGTCCGGCTCATCCTGACGTGAATAAGTGAATGAACTAAGCCAATCAACTTCCAGGTTTTTAAGTCCTGGCAGATGATGCTCGCCTCTAAGCTGTGCCGAGTTTAATGAACGCTCTACAAATTGTAATACTCTTGATTCAATAACCAAATCAACATCATCGCTTGGTTTGCCACCACGAATGTACCTTGCCGTTGAGCTACCTCCTTGATTGCGCAATAGCGTCATTGATATTTTGCTATTGTTAGAAACTTTGTAGGTTCCACTCAGCATGGCACCTGCAAGTACCTCTTCAGTGCCTTTTCGATCGGTGTATTTGTGATCGATGTTCAGACTTGTTGATTCGTAGCCTAACTGCTGGTATAAGCCTTTAGTTCCGTTATCGTAATAGCTATAATCTCTTGAGTAACTTAATCCGGCAATTAGTCCAAGTGGGCGTCCAAAAAAGTCGAATTGGTTGCCGATGGAGATGGAGTGAGAATGGTTGATTGGAGAGTTTTGTTCCAAAGGTTCCATTTCTTTGTTGAATGCTTTTGTTGATTCATCCAGTCGGTTGTAGTCTTCGCCGTAATAAGGAATACTACTCAGTTCAATAGGAGCGTCTCTGGTTCCATCATCCATGCCTAGCCAATCACGTGATCCTCCTTCGTATGAAAGGAAATTGTTGATTAGGTTGGCTTGTGGATTAAAACCGAATGATGTTGAAAACTGGAAGGTGTATTTCTCCGGGAAATCTTTTGTTACAACATCAACCAACCCCCCTGTAAAACTACCCGGTAAATCTGGCGAGAATGTTTTATGAACCACCATATTCTCAAGCAGGTTACTTGGGAACAGGTCCATTTGTACGGTGTTTTTATTCGGATCGAGTCCCGGAATTTCAGCACCATTCAGAAGTGTTTTCGAGTAGCGGTCGCTTAATCCGCGCACGTATATATATTTGCCATCCTGAACAGAAATACCTGTAACTCGTTTTAATGACGCAGCTGCATCGTTGTCACCCATTCGGCTAATTTGCTGTGCCGAGATTCCATCCATAACCGTTGCCGATTTTTTTTGCATGACTAAAAGGGCATTTTCAGTACGTTTAATTTCGCGTGCTTCAACGGTTACTTCTTCCAATCCTAGAGCTGCTGCTCCCAGCTGAAAATTAAGTATGTGAACTTCATCAGCTTTAATTTCTACGTGCTGTATGTTGATGGTCTCGTATGAAATAAATGAGCAGCGAATGTTTATTGTGCCTGGCTCAAGGTTCTCGAGCGAGAAGTTGCCGTCGAAATCGGTTATGGTTCCAATGGTTGTTCCTTCTATAAAAATGGTGGCACCAATAAGTTCTTCCCCTGAACTCTTGTCAATAACCTTTCCTCTAATTATTCCTTGTTGCGCAAATGTTATTACAGATAACAGAAGCAATGCCCCAAGTAGTAAGTTTGTTTTCATCCCAATTATGATTACTTAATTTCTTTCCTTATCAAACTAAAGAAGCTGATGACGTTCAGTAACGTCATCAGCGTTTGTTAAATCAATTATGTTATTCGATTATTCAAAAGTTAAAGTCCATCCTTGTGCCCAGTTTTCTGTTGCAAAAGCACCTTTGTAATTTACCTGGTCGAACCAACTGTCGGGTGTTGTAGCCATTGTACCACTTGCATCGGTTGGAACAGGGTTGGCAGCAGATACACCCGGATCTTTTACTTCGTTGCCCCATGCTGCAAAATAGTCGGCAGCATAAAAGCTTGATTCATTCTCACTAAGATAGGCAGCCATTGCAGTGCTGTAGGTAAAGACTTCTTGGCCACCGTCCATGTATGATGAATCTTTGGGTGCTGATAGTTTAAACAGGCTGGTTGAAGCACCATCTGCAACGTTCCAGAAAATGCAATTGTTGATACTCAGGTTGCCATCTAAAACCTGTTGGTAACTATCCTGAACACGGTTATAGTTATCGTCGGCTAAAAGTTCAAAGTCAATACCTTTCGATTGGTTTACGAAAATAGAGTTGGCGTAATGTCCACCAGCATTGTCGCGGAAAGTTATGATTCTGTTTCCGGCATCAGTACCACGGCCAATGTATGTGGCATTAAAAATATGTGGAGTTGCGTATGGAGTTGCCGTTTCAGGGTCTGTTCCACCATCGTGTTCGCCGCAACGATCAGCAACATCAACGTGTTGAATCGTACACCAAAACTGACCAAATCCGCGGAATCCTTCGTCGTAGTCAAAAGCATCATCTTTACAATAGGCAACCAGAATGTTCTTTAATCGTGGCATTCCCCCGAAAAATTCAACACCATCATCATTGTTTGCAATAACCTCGATGTACTCGATTAATGTAGAACTACCTACACCGCCTAAAGTTAAACCGTTAATCTCGTTTGCCTCGCCAATATCCGTTCCTCCGTGTCGAATAGAAATATATCTTAATTCACCTGAATCATCTGTATCGTCGGATCCGCCATAAATGCCCCGAGGCTCGCTTGTAGGAATACCTTCAATGGCTGTTTCACCCGGATCAGAATTTAAGTTCCCATTTCCAAGAATGATTAATCCGCCCCATAAACCTTTGTCGGTTTTTGAAAGGTTCCCATTTAGTTGGTCGGCATATGCCGTGAAAATAATTGGTTGCTCGGCAGTACCATTGGCATAAATTTTTGCACCTCTGGCCACAATCAAAGCACTTGCATTTTCACCTGTACCCGGCTTGCCCTTTACAACTACTCCTGGCTCAATGGTTAAAATATCGCCATCATTTACAAATACTAATCCCTCAAGAATAATGGTATCTCCGGTACTCCATGTGGTAGTTCCAGTTCCTGCTCCATTGTCTTTAATTACTTTTTCTGTTGAAGTTGCAATTGGATCATCCTCTTCGTTGCATGATGAAAAACCGATAGCAAAGATTGCTAAAATTGCGGCTGTGATTTTGAAATTTACTCTTTTCATTTTTTTATGATTGTTTGATTTTTATCAAAAGTTTATACCGCAAATGAAGAGTAATGGATTAAAGTATAGCTTAAACCAAGTTTATGCAATTGTTAATGATCCGATTATTTGGTGGCTGATTTGTTAATGTTGATTTAACAGGGTTTTCTGAACTTGCCGTATTGCAAGGGTTGCCGTCAAATATTGAGTGATGTTTATGGTCATGAATGGAGTTTAAATTAAAAGCCCGGACATTCATTATAAATGACCGGGCTGGAAATGTGATATGTGATCTGATTTATAAGATATTACCAAATTTTACACCTAGATAAACTGTACGGGGTAAGGTCGGTCCGTAGACATAACCAGGGTCGCGATCCACTCCATAATCAAAATCATTTTGATAGGAGTTAAAGATGTTTTTCACTCCACAGCTGAGTTGTAGCGTTGAGCCTTTTAATTCGATGTCGTATTGTAGTTTAGCGCCAAGATCAAAAAATGACGAACTCTCTCGTAATTCGCCGATTTCAGGGTCGTCTGCAGCCAATCCGAAATATGGATTAAGCATTGTTCCTGTATAGCTTCCTGTCGAAGAAAAGCAGATACCTTCGTGAAAATCCCAGTCGAAGGTTAGGTAACCATAATTATTTGGTGTTCTGAAAAAGCGGGTTTCGTTAAATTCAATGACTTCATCAAACTCATTTTTTTGGAATGTAAAGCCTGCAATAAGCTCGGCATTTTTTGATAGAACCATGTTCGATTCAAGATTAACTCCAGCTACCGTGGCGCCACCTGTGGCATTAACTCTGGTATATACCACAACTCCCTCTTCGTTTGCCAAACCATATTCGTTTGCAAATGCATCTTGTAATCGGGTATAGAAACCTTCAATCAGTAAACCAACTCCAACTGATCCGATTTTCTTGTTAAAATCCAGTGAGGCCATATAGCTGTGACTGGTTTCCTGTTTTAATGACGGGTCGTTTCTGTGAATTACCTTTCGTGATCCGGAGGTTTCAATATGCAAGTCTTCATCGAATATTTGTGGTGCACGGTAACCTTGCGAATAACTCATTCTGGCCTGCAAGCTTTGCATAAGATCGTATTTCAACGTTAGTCTGGGGCTAAGCACTGTTCCTGTTTTTGTTTCGCCTTCATGCTCCAGGTCGCTAATTCTATAATTGTCTAATCGGGCACCCATGGATATGTTCAATTCATTTACATAGAAATCATATTGGGCAAAGGCTCCGGATGTATTCATTGATTGATCAGCTACCGTTGTGTTTGAGGTGTGTACCAACTCCAAACTGCCATCTGTGTGTACGGTGTAATTGTTCAAGTCCTGATAACCTAACTTCTCATCAAAAAGAAACGAACCTTGATTCTCTGTTCCAAATGTTAAAGTAGCATTGTCAAGCTGAAAGGTGTATTGAATACCTGTATTATACGTGAGATCCTGTGTGGTACCATAATCTGCTAATGATTGGCGTGCGCCGTAGTAGGAGTCTCTCGAGACTTTTTGAACAGAGAAGAATATCGACATAAGATCGGTATGCCGGAAGAACTGATCATAAGTTAGCGATGCCGATGTAATGTTGTGCTGAACGGATTCTGCAATGTCGGCTTCATGTTCCGGGTAATCAAACTTATTTCCGCCGCGTCTGGCTTCACTAATGTTAAAAAAGTCTAAGGCGATTTTACTGCGGTGCCCAAACCGATGGAACAAACGTGTGCCTAAGGTATTGTTTAAAATCGACGTTAGCTCAGAAAAGCCATCACCACTTACATCAAAAGGATCGCGGGTTCGATGAAAGCCATAAACAGAAACTCCTGTTTTGTTATTATCGGAAACCAGCGAAGTGTTGAAGTTTACATTAAAGTCCTGACTGATTTTGCCGGAACCCTTTATCCCAATACCGGTAACGCCATTGTTGATACCAAGTTCGTATACATTTCTTATGGGGTCTTTAAGAATAAGATTAATGGTGCCTGCAATGGCGTTGCTGCCAAATAAGGCAGATCCTCCCCCGCGAACGACTTCAATGCGTTCAATCATGTTCGATGGAATAAGTTCTAGACCATACACGCCGGCAAGTCCGCTAAAAATAGGACGGCTATTAATGAGGATCTGGGAATACGGTCCTTCTAGTCCGTTCATACGAACCTGACTAAATCCACAGTTTTGGCAGTTGGACTCCATTCTTAATCCGGGGCAATAGTTCAAGCTTTCGCTTACGGTGTTTGATTGTGCGATGGTGAAGAGTTTTGAGGTAAGTGTATTTACAATTACAGGTGCTTCTGTTCGTTTGTGTTCATTGCGGTCGGCAGTAATTACTACTTCATCAACACCTAGGATATCTTCCAGTATGTCGAATTTAAGTTCACTTGTTTGACCATTGGTGGTGATTATGGTTTGTGATGATGACTTGAAACCCACTGCACTGGCGGTTACCTTTAAGTCGCCAATGGGGACATTTATTAATTGAAAATGTCCGGTCTCGTCGGTAATGGTGCCTATGGTGGTCCCTTCAATGTAAATATTAATATAAGGCAAATGTTCGCCGTTGCTGGTAACATGACCAACAATGTTTGCATCTGAGCTTTTTGCCTGTGAAAAGCACTGGCTTGCCATGAGCAATGCCAATAGCTGAAGTAAAATTTTACTACGCATGTTGTTTTGTGTTTGATGGTGTTGTAATGTAAATAACTGTGAGCTGAGGTGCAGCTCTTAATGGCTTATGCTATAGCCACAGGCGGTGATCGTCCATCGGAATAAATGATGAATCGCGATTTTACAGCATCAATTAAATAAATGTTGGTAGCCGTAATTCTTAAAAGAGGAGCTACCACGGCAAGGGCAATAAAGGTAAATGTGAACAAGGCCAGCGATTCTAGTGCAATCATTTCAATTGCCGAGTGCTCATGCTCTTGATTGCTGTCGCTATTGCTTTTATTAATTGGATGCGCATGTGTTTCGTATGTTCCGTCGGGTAATAAGTGAACATGCGTATTGAAAACACTATTCGTTGTAATGAGTGCAATCAACAGCAGCATAATTGCTACAAATGTTCTTCGGACTATATTTGATAAATGCGATATCATTTGATGACAAAAATAGATCAAGTGATTGGTTTCGGCAATACCTAAGTGTAGGGATTTTTCATTCAATGATATTAGGCAAAATCAAAGAACCGGAGATTATGCTTTATCTTATACAATAGCTATTTTTGCTATCCGTTTAGAAAATGTAAAATAGTCAGTTTAACGCTGTACGTTTTACTGCAGTGTTTGGAGCCAAAATCTCCGGACGAAGGTTTAAATAATATGATTTAATGAAAAGCAAGGGTTTTAAAATACTTAAGATAGGGGGCATTGTGCTCGGAGCCTTTGTGGTACTCTTAATAGTTACTTTATTATTTGTTGGCTTTGTTTGGGAAGATAAAATTAAACAAGCCGTAATCTCTTCTGTAAATCAACAGTTCGACGAAGAAATTGCAGTAGGTTCAATCGACTTTTCAGTGCTGAGTAAGTTTCCCTACGCATCGGTTGTATTAAACGATGTGAGTATTGAGTCGTCGCGCACCATCATTAAAAATCAGTTTGGAACAAATACCGACACCTTGCTAAAGGCTACATCGCTTTTTCTTGAGTTTAATTTAATAAAGGTTGCGCAAGGCGAGTTCCTTCTTCGAAGGCTTGAAGTGTCTGATGGAAAGTTAAAATTATTCACTGATAAGGGCGATCATACAAATTTCCAGTTTTGGGAAACGTCTGACACCCTTGCGTCTGAGTTTTCGGTGGATTTATCCAGAGTTACCTTGCATAATATGGAACTGCTGTATGATAACAGAAAGCAGGATTTATTACTACATACACATGTGCATGATCTGCATTTGTCTGGAAATCTGAATCAATCGAACTATGCCTTAAAAGCTGCGGCTGTTGTATGGGTCGGTACCATGGAGGTAAACGGTGAGCCAATTATTGCAAGACGTCCGGTGCAGTTTAATATCGATTTTCAGGTTGACGAACAACTGTTTACCATAAAGGAGGGTGTGTTGGCCACAGCTGGCATGGAGTTTATTACACAGGGTAGTTATCATGCTGTAGATAATTTAATCGATTTTCATGTGAAGGGAAATGACCTCAATATTCAGTCGTTTATTTCTGTTCTTCCAAAAGAAATGCAGAAGCAGGCTGAGGATATAGGCAGTTCAGGTTTGTTTTATCTCAATGGATCTGTTAAGGGAAGTATAGCTGATGGCAAAAATCCTGAGGTGAAAGTTGTGTTTGGTGTAACAGAAGGAAAAGTAAACGATAGTAATACTGGATTAAAACTTAAGGCAATAAAGTGTGATGGCGTTTTTACGAATGGCCCAAAGCGCACCAGCACTTCTTCAATGCTTCAGCTCGAGAACTTATCGTTTAATGTTGGTGCCGGAAGTTCATTTAAAGGATCTCTTGAGCTAAACAACTTAAAGAAACCGCGCCTAACAATCGTTTCCACCTTTAAAGCGTTGCCTGCTGATTTTTCTGGTTTTTTAAAAGAGGCTGGCTTAAGCAATTATGGGGGCGTAATAAGTGGCGATGTGCGGGTTTCAGGTGTTAATAAGGATTATCAATATTCAGGCTCAGTAGATATTAACGATCTGTATTTGGAGTTTAAGGATGGTTTGCTAATCGATAAGGTTAGTGCTGTTTTGCAATTGGATGGAAAGAAGCTTGCTACCGAAAATGCCGTATTTAGTTTGTTGCAAAACAATTTTCAGTATTCAGGTAAGTTGCTTAATCTCGAAGATTATTTATTTAATGATGGTCGTTTAAATGTTGTAGGCGATTTAACCATGGAGGAACTGAATCTGAATGAGTTTGTCAAGGAGTCAAATGAAAGCAGCGAAGTTTCAAGCTCAATTTTTCCGGAGAAGGTTAATGCCAGTATTAATTTTGCAAGCGATAAAATTATCTATGAGCAACTTGCACTAAAGAATAATAAGATAAAGCTGAAGCTACGAAACAAGCAACTAAGTGCCGATTGGATTGGTACTAAAACGCTAAATGGTAGTATAAGCGGAACGGTGTTGCTTAGTGAACATAAGGATTATTCCTTGTCCTTAAAAGGGTCTCAGCAACTTGATGATATTGATATTCATGAACTGTTTTATGCGTTTAAAAACTTTGGTCAGGATTTTCTAACCGCAGATCATTTAATGGGAGATGTTACCGGTACCATTGCCTTTGAATGTGATTTCGACAAGAACCACGATCTGATATCAAAGAACCTGTATGTTGAATCGTCCTTTGCAATTGTAAATGGAGAACTGTATGATTTTGAACCCTTGCACGAGCTTTCTACTTTTATTGATGTGTCGGAAATAGATCATCTGAAGTTCTCTAAACTGGAGAATGATATTGTTGTGCAAAATGAAAAGGTGTACTTCCCGCAAATGCAAATAAATTCTAATCTGTTGAATTTAAAAGTAGCAGGAATTCATGGTTTTGATGAAAGCTATTCGTACAAGTTGGAGTTATTGTTGTCCGAGATTTTATCGAAAAAGGCACGTGAGCAAAATAGAAGCAATGCCGATTACGATCCATTTGATGAAAGTGCAAATAAATCAATGTTGTTTCTGAAAATGGAGGGCGATGCCAATGATTCACATATCTCGTACGATAGAGATGCGCTAAGAGATAGGCGCAAACAAAATATGAAGAAGGAAAAGCAAAATTTGAAAATGATATTGAACGAGGAATGGGGGATGTTCAAGAAAGATTCGGCTACCTTTAAAAAAACAAAAGCTGCAGAAGAAAGCACTAAAAAGAAAAAAGTTAGAATTGTCTGGGACGAAGACGAACCCGACGAAGACGATGATTCGGAATAACTAGAACTGAAACAACGACTTAGCTGGGATTGAATCTCGTTCAGTTTATTGAATGGTACTTATCTGAGTCAGCACAATTAAATGTAAATTGCAGAGTTTTATTTACTTTGCATCAATATAAATCGGGACACTACAGTGAATATATACTCCAAGAAGCAAAAGTGGAAACTCATTCTGTTTGGAATAGCAGTAATTATAGGTATTACCTCTTTATTTTACACCAATATTCTTGTTAATAAACTTGCCGAAGAAGAGCGCAAAAGCGTTGAGCTTTGGGCAGAAGCAACACGCCAGTTCGAACAAAGCGATCCGAATGCAGAACTAGGTTTTATAACTAGTGTAATGATTAATAATACAACCATTCCGGCAATGCTCGTTGATGGTAATGATAGTATTGTATTTGTTCGTAATCTCGATGCTGAGAAATCAATACGAGATGCATCAAGACTTTCGAAGGAGGATTATCAGCGAAATATGAAATACCTGCATAAGCAGCTGGAGATTATGAAATCGGAAAATGAGCGGATTGAAATTAATTTTAGCGAAGAACATCATTTTATCTACTACAAGGATTCGGTCTTGCTCCGGTTGTTGTACTACTATCCGTTTGCACAGCTAGCGGTTATCTTCTTGTTTATTTTGGTTTCTTATTATGCGTTTAGCTCTTCTCGAAAAGCCGAACAAAATCAGGTTTGGGTTGGAATGTCAAAAGAAACAGCACATCAATTAGGAACGCCAATTTCATCATTAATTGCCTGGATTGAGTACATGAAGATGAAAGAAATGGATCCTTCCATCATTAAAGAAATTGAGAAGGATATTGTCAGGTTGGAAACCATTACTGAACGATTTTCGAAAATAGGATCGGCTCCTGTGCTCACGCGTCAGAACATAATTAGTGTCCTGGATTCTTCCATAAAATACATTCGTCGTCGTACTTCGGATAAGGTAAATTATAACCTGCATTTTAGCATGGATGATGAGGTGTTGCTTCCGTTAAACCTGGCACTTTTTGAGTGGGTGATTGAGAACCTATGCAAGAATGCACTTGATGCAATGGAAGGATCTGGCGATATAGATATTTATTTACATGATAATACGCAAGTTGTTTTTATCGATATAAAAGACTCTGGTAAAGGTATTGGCAAATCGAAGTATAAGACAGTCTTTCAGCCAGGTTATACAACCAAAAACAGAGGTTGGGGCTTAGGCTTGTCGCTAGCTAAAAGAATTATAGAAAATTACCACGATGGTAAAATTTTTGTAAAAAGTTCTGATCCTGTTTCCGGTACAACTTTTAGAATCGCGTTAAAAAAATAAACATAAAGGAGCCGACGTCCCCCCGAATGTCGGCTCTGAAAATAAAGGCGTAAAACCGGCCTTTGATAAACATTGGTCACTAATGTTTATCCCCATTGTTAAAGTATAGGAACTAAAGTCCCTTCATGGATCTTTAAAATATTGTTTATCGTAATTAAGGTTTGTTTAAACATTGAGTCGATACTTTATGTCCGTAATTCTGATGTCCTGTTTAATAAAATAAAAGTCAAACTTCGTTTGTGACGGACTAACCTATTTCTGAAGGTGAGTTTTTTGACGAAACGGTTTGCTGCTTGATTGACATTGAATAAAGACTGCTTGCTCTGTTTAAATTAGCTGTTTAACAAAGGTAACCCATAAATAAGGAAT
>JBFHES010000130.1:0-12546 GCA_041584015.1 Bacteroidales bacterium | reverse complement strand
GAGATTATCCGTGTCTAAAATGTTTTAATATCATGCGAAAAACTATGCTGTTTTATCGTACTTGAAAATTCAAAATCCTGACTTGTGTGATCGATTAAGGTACATCACGTAGCGGATTAAGGTTAATACTCTATATGATGTGGTATTATACAAAGCTAAATTTGTTTCATAACTAAGTCTCAAAAATATGAAACAGGTAAATTGTAAATTAGATAACTATCAACCTCGAGTAAGATCTAAATCTGTTGAGAATAAATTGAATGTGCTGATTCGGGGCTTTTTACTAATTATTTTTCTGATGTTTATAGTCCCAATTAGTAGCGCCCAATCTGTAAATTATAAAATTTCAGAGTCATCTACTGAATATCATAGAGTTCAAGCGTGGTTCTGCCCGTTCTATGTTGATGCTTATCTGGCTAATATAAATATGGGGTGGGGCGCAGGAGCCAAGGTAAGTTTATACAAGAACCTGCAGTTTACTACAAATTTTCAGAAATCAACGGAAGACTTTGATATGGGCTACAGATCAGCTGTTGTTTTTATTCCGGTGCATAATGTTGCCGATCAGGATTTCAAAGTCACGAAAAGTTTGGACCTAGGAGTGAACCTCGTTTTTTCTGATAAGGAGAAAATCCGACCGGTTAGGGTGAATTTGCGCTCATCACGATCGGGTAATTATACAACAACTACTTTTATCGAACCTACATTAACAGTTCGAAAGCTGTATAGCTTAAGGGGAGGAATCAATTTATATAATTCTACAATGTCTACTGATGAGCTTGAATCGGAAATGCTGCAAACCGACAAATATACTTTTAGTCTTTATGGAGCATATGATATAGACGGCAATGAGGTGTTTAGCACAAATGGCCTTGGTTGGGCGGTTCCGGTAAATATGGCCACACTGTCTGTTGGTATTGGTTCCGATTTAATCATAAACTCAGCTGTTGAGGTATCTGGCTATGGAACCAAGCATGCTAAACGAACAACATCTCACTATGTAGACTTTCTATTTGCGCCTATTGTTAATGTACATGATCTGGTATTACTAGGCGAGGATATAGATGTGAGTGGCGACGGAGAAAATCAATTTGGTATTTCGCGGCTTGGCTTTAGGTACGGTATCGATTATTTATTTACGCGGAGAGCCGTAAGCTTTGGCGCATCTATGGAGATAGGTATCCGACCAGGTTTGGCAGGTAAAGGTTTCTTCTTAAATGGTAGGGTATATCTACCTTTTATTAATCTAATAAAACGATAGCTGCAACTATAATAATGGTGTCTCAAAGGTTTTAGGGGTCTTTCCCAATTGTGTATTTTTGAGATTAAACCGATTAGTAATACCTGGAGAGACCCCGCTTAAAACCAGATTGGGACAAGCCAAACGGCAACGTATGTTTAGAAGCATTCAAACTCAAAATACGGATTAATACGTAGTCAAAGCTCATTCATATTTTCTAATATTGTATATGCTTATACAAATTGCTCTTATCGTTTCGGTAGTGCTGCAGTTTGGAGCTTTCATCATAACGATAAGTCTGGTGCAGAAAACCCGGTTTATTGTTTCCTGGATACTCATTTCTGTAGGTTTTTTACTCATGGCGGTTCGTCGTCTTAGCGAACTTATTTATTTAACTAGCGATCAGTTTGGAACAATGGCCGTGCTGAATGCATGGATTGCCGTTGTGATTTCAATGATCATGTTTATAGCTTCATTTTATATTCGTCAAATATTTACAATTCAGAACCAGCTGGAGCAGGTTCGAAAGGAGAACGAAGCCAAAGTTTTATCCGCTATTATACAGACGGAAGAAATCGAGAGGAAACGCTTTGCTAATGAACTTCATGATGGATTAGGTCCAATTCTGTCATCTATTAAAATGGCCATTTCTGCCATCGATAAGAATGTAATTGATTTGAAAAACCGAACCATTGTTGAAAAAGCGGAGTATGCTGCTGACAATGCCATCATTTCCGTTAAGGAAATATCCAATCAGCTAAGCCCACATTTGTTAGAGCGATATGGTTTAGAGAAGGCCGTAAAAACATTTGCCGATTCAATTATTGCTAAGACTAAACCAGAAGTTTTTTATGCCTCTGATTTTGAGGGAAAACGATTTGATATTAAAATAGAACTAGTGCTTTATCGCATCATTGGAGAACTTTTTACAAATACACTTAAGTATGCAAAGGCCTCCAGAGTAGAAGTTTATTTATTTAGCAGAAACATGATTATTGAAATGATTTATACGGACAATGGAGTTGGTTTTGATGAAGAAGCAAAAATCGTTAATGGTTTAGGATTGGCGAATATCCAATCGCGCGTTAAATCGCTAGACGGATCAATTGAACAGCACACAGGTATTAATAAAGGTTTTTTTATGAAGATAATTTTACCAATATGAAACCGCATTTAAAGATATTCTTAGTTGATGACCATACACTTTTTAGAGAAGGCCTAAGTTTTTTATTAACCAACTCCGATGCTCAATTCGAAGTGTTTGAAGCTTCAAACGGAGCAGATTTTCTTACCAGGGTTATTGAAGTGGAACCAGATATTGTTTTAATGGATATTGAAATGCCATTAATGAATGGGGTAGAAACAACTCGCGAGCTTTTTAAAATAGCACCTGAATCAAAGGTCATTGCTTTGTCCATGCACAGTAATGAAAATTATTATTCCGAGATGATTGATGCCGGTGCGAAAGGATTTCTGCTTAAGAATTCAAAGTTCGAGAGTGTTTATCGAGCTATTAATGAAGTATGTGCAGGCCGAAATTATTTCTCTTCCGAGATACTTGAGGCCATCATTCGAAAGATTAATCACAAGCGATCATATAAAAACTCAGAGCTTACAGAGCGCGAGATAGAGATTCTTTATAATATCTGTAAGGGGTTCTCCAACAACGAGATTGCAGATTTGTTATTTATTAGCAAACGAACCGTTGATAAACATCGTGAAAATATTCTTCTTAAAACACAATCAAAAAATACAGCAGGCTTGGTTGTTTATGCAATAAAGCATGGGATTTTTGAGGTGTAAGTGCTAAGACGTATCGTCTATAATTTGGTCCTAAGCTTAAAAACGCATACGTAAATACCCGTTCTTAAGCTCAGATGTGTTCAAAGATGAAGCAGTACTTTTAGTCCTTATCGATTAAAAGTAAAGTTATGTTAACGCCATTTATAATTCCCTTTGTGATAGCCATATTTTTAGCAATCAACATGGGAGGAAGCGGAACGGCTCCTTCTTTTTCAGCTGCCTTTGGAGCTAATATCATAAAACATAGTTTAATTCCCGGCATGTTTGGTATAATGGTATTTCTGGGAGCTATTATTGGAGGAAAGGAAACTGCAAAAACAATAGGTAAGGGCTTACTGGATGCTGATATGATGAGTTTTACAATTGTATCAATAATTCTTGCCTCAGTGGCATTGGCTTTACTTTTGGCAAATCTTTGCGGTATTCCGCAATCAACCAGTCAGGCTACTGTTCTTGCCGTAATTGCACCTGCCATCTATTTTCATTCCTTAAATGAACAGAAGCTTTTTGTTGAGATTCTTCCAACCTGGTTTGTAACACCTTTGGTTTCCTTTTTTCTTGCACTCATGGCCGGAAAGTTCATTTATCAACCATTGCGAGGAAAAGTTTATCATCGTTTTAAAATCTTCAGGAGTGGTAAAGTTATAGATGCTTTGGTAGTTATTATGTCGATGTATGTGGCTTTTTCCATAGGTGCAAATAATGTTGCGAATGCTACCGGGCCATTAAGCAGTATGGCTGCTAATGAATTAGAGATTGCCAGCAAGCACAGTGTTAAGATTTTAATTCTGGCAACATTAATTGTGGCTCCAAGCTTCGGAATAGGAAGCTCAGTATTTGGAAACAAAGTGTTGAGAAATACAGGGAAGGAGATCGTCCTGTTTGGCAAAACAGAAGCCGTGATAATTGCTTTTGTATCAGCTAGTATATTACTGGCTGCTTCATTAATAAGAGGAATTCCTACCTCACTTGTGCAGTTAAATGTTGCAGCAATCCTTGGGATAGGAGTTGCCAAACTAGGCTTTAGGAATATCTTTCGGAAAACTGCGGTAAATAAATTTTTCGTTATGTGGCTTATTGCTCCGATACTCGCATTTTGTTTCTCCTTGTTATTTACTTATTGTGCTGATTGTTTAAACCTGCTTTAATCCGTTGTAGGTAAGTATTAAATTATGCATCAAAACAAATAACATTATCTTCGCCGCTTAATTTTAGTTAATACCGATTTTGCACATTTATCTTGCAGGATTAATTAAGCATTTATGAAGAAACAAATCAAATTTTTAATGAAGCAACTTCGATTTAAGCTTAGTGCATCGAATAGCTTCTTTTTTATTGGGTTCTACAAATATTTCTATAAACCTAAAGAGGGATCGCTTTCTCATTTGCTTGACATGTTTTCGAAACATCATAAAGATGATTTTACCGTTGTTCAAATAGGGGCGAATGACGGTATTACACATGATCCTATTCATAAATTTATTAAGCGCGATAAATGGAAGGGTGTTTTACTGGAGCCACAGAGCAAGGTGTTTAAAGAGAAATTGCAGCCATTGTATTCAAGAGATAAACAAATTGTTACTTTGAATAGCGCATTAGGCGAAGTTGATGGGGAAACGCATCTTTACAAAATAGGCTTTAGCGAGGCGAGGTGGGCAACCGGCTTAGCAAGTTTCAACAAAAGTCATTTAGAGAGTGCATTTGAATCGGGGCATGTATTAAAGCAGGCAGGCAAAGAGGGAATCGATATTCCTACCGATCCATCAAAACATATTATTAGTGAACGGGTAGAAGTTGTGAGTCCGGCCTCAATAATGAAAAACCATCAGATTGAAACATTGCATTTATTGCAGATTGATGCGGAGGGTTTTGATTTTGAAGTGGTGAAGCTTTTTAAAATTGAGGAAAGTAAACCAAAAATGGTTTGCTTCGAAAGCACACATTTATCTGTTGATGAGTACGCCGCCTGTATTGATCATTTTGAATCGCGCAACTATCAGGTGAAAAAGGCGGGAGCAAACACAGTAGCAATGCTGCATCCTTTAGGCAAGTACACTTGGTTTTTTAACTAGGATGAGGACTTGTTAATAACTGTCTTAATACTTAATATTCAATGCAGTTAAACTATGTGTTTTGTTTGAAAATTATATTATCTTTGCCGCACCAAAATATTTTGGGAATAATAAACATTAAGTTGTTAAACAAGAAGTATTATGCCAACTAAAATCAGGTTAGCACGTCACGGAAGAAAGCGTAAGCCTTTCTACCACATTGTGATCGCAGACGGCAGGGCACCACGAGATGGTAAGTTCATTGAGCGAGTGGGTTCTTATAATCCAAATACGAATCCGGCTACTATTGAACTTGATTTTGACAAAACACTAGAATGGCTGCAAAAAGGAGCTCAACCTACCGATACGGTTAGAGCAATTTTAGGCTACAAAGGTGTTCTTCACATGAACCACTTGTTGGGCGGTGTTAAGAAAGGCGCTTTTACAGAAGAAGTTGCTAAAGAAAAGTTCAATGATTGGTTAGAAGAAAAGGCCAAGAAAATTCAAGCAAATGTTGATAATCTTCAAGATGAGAAGACAAAAGCTCAGAAGAAGAAATTAGCTGCTGAAACTAAAATTAAAGAAGAAAGAGCTGCTGCATTAGCTGCTAAGAATTCAGAGCTGGCAGGTGAAGAAGAAGCTGCAGAAGGCGAAGAAGTAGCAGAAGCAACAGAAGGTGAAGAAGTAGTTGCTGAAGCTCCTGTAACTGAAGCTCCAGTTGAGGAAACTCCAGCTGAAGAGAAAAAAGAAGAGAAGTCTGAGTAATTAGATTTGATCATAGCATTAAACCCTGGATTTTGTCCAGGGTTTTTTTGTTTTTATAAAAAGGTAAAAGATGAGTCTGGATATTAATGATTTTGTAAAAGTAGGAACCCTAGCTAAGGCACACGGTAATAGAGGTGGTATCGTTATGTTTGTTGAAGATAACTTTCCTGAAGATCTCGATGAACTGGAGTATCTGTTCCTGAAAATTGACGGCGGACTTGTTCCTTTCTATTTGACTCAAATAACTTTTAGAAATCAAAACTCCGCTATCGTTGAGTTTGATAAAATAGATAACCCAAATTTACTTGACCAGCTTTACGGGAAAGAAGTGTATTTGGAGATGTCTTTGATGGATAACGCTGAAGAAACTGGCGAGATTGCTAGTTTTACTTTTGTGGGTTTTGAGTTATATAATGCGCAAAAACAGCTCATTGGTATTATTGAAGAGATTATTCCATATCCCAATAATCCAGTTTATAGACTTAAGGTTGGCAGAGAAGAAGTTCTCATACCTGCAAATGCTGATTTGGTAAGTGATATTGATCAGGAAGGGAAAAAGATTTTTATGAACTTACCTGATGGCTTAGTCGATTTATTTCTGGAAGATTAATCTTCGTAAGCTAAGATTAAGGTTTTCCAGCGTTCATCAATTTCAATTGCTTGTTGCGTGTGAAAATTAAAACCTACCATAATAGATAAGCCCGTTGCTTTTGTTTCAAGCGTTTTAGCATTGATGATTTCCTGAAAAAGCGTCATACTTTTATTGCCGAGTTTGGTGGTCTTTGATCGTACAAGAATAGGTTCTTCTAAGAATATTGGATTCAGATATTCGAGTGTGATCTTTGCTAAAACCAGCCCTGATTTTTGCCAGTCAACCTCACTACCCAATACTTCATTAAAATACTGAACCTTCGCATAGTCAAAGTAATTCTGATAAACAGCATTGTTAACGTGCCCCATCATGTCAATATCATTGAACCTTAATTGCAGCTCCGTTTCATGCTTGAAACCGAAAGTAGTATTCAGATTGTTAATGCTTGTATTTGTTGGCTTATTGGTCATGATCTAGTGATTCAAAAACAGAATTGTTACTAATAAAGTCAGGAATAACTTTTTTCATTGTTTTTACAAGTGCGAAGTTATCGTGTCCTCGCCTGTATTCCATCATTTTGTCAATATGGGCTTCGGTTTCTTTTAGCGAGTGTTGCTGCACATTTGCAATTAAAATCTGTGGATGATGTGTAGGAAGAAAATGTTCCTGCTCATTTAGTAGCTCCTCGTATAATTTCTCCCCTGGTCGTAATCCGGTATATTGAATTTGAATGTCCTTACCAAGTTCGCGTCCAGAGAGTTTTATCATTTTACGCGCCAGATCAACAATCTTAACAGATTTTCCCATGTCGAAAATGTATATCTCTCCGCCATTTCCCATGGCGCCGGCCTCCAGTACTAATTGACATGATTCAGGAATGGTCATAAAGTAACGGGTTACTTCCGCATGAGTTACGGTAACCGGACCACCATTTTCTATTTGATGACGAAACCGTGGTATTACTGAACCATTAGATCCAAGTACATTTCCAAATCTGGTAGTAACAAAGCTTGTTTTGGTAGTTTCGTTTAATGATTGAATGAAAATCTCGGCTATACGCTTAGAGGCTCCCATCACGTTAGTTGGACGAACAGCTTTGTCAGTTGAAATCATTATGAATTTACGAACATTGTACTTTGCTGCAAGGCTAGCAATCACTCGGGTTCCTTGAACATTTACACGAATGGCCTCGCTTGGATTATTTTCCATCATGGGCACATGCTTGTAAGCTGCAGCGTGCAATACCAGAGAAGGCTTGAAAGTCTCATAAACATGTTCCATTCTGCTCTCATTGGTTATGTCGCCAATAACAATCTCAAAGTTGGTAAAGTGCAGTATTTCGGCAAGTTCTAATTCTAAATCATACAAAGCAGATTCAGCCTGATCGAATAAAACGAGCTGACCTGGATGGTATTTTGTGATTTGTCTGGCAAGCTCCGAACCAATCGATCCTGCTGCACCGGTAATCAAAATTGTTTGATTTAGAATCTCCTTTTTTAGTTTGTTCTTGTCCAACAGAATTGGATCCCTTTCCAGTAAATCTTCGATTCTTATTTTACGAATCTGATTCAAGCTTAATTCTCCATTAATCCATTTAATAGCTTCAGGAATGGCCTGGACTTCTACTTCGTGATTTAAGCAAATATCGGTAATTCTGTTTTTCTTCTCAGCGCTAATGTCATTATCGGCAATAATAAGTTTTGATACTTTAAACTTGCTGAGTAGCTGCTCCAGTTGGTCTGAACGCTGAATGAGTACGTTCTCCAGTTTTTTACCGGCAGCCTTTTCTGTATCATCAATAAATGCAATTACCTTATAGGCGGCTTTCTTGTCGCGGTCTAATATTCGTTTTGTTACTAAACCGTGCTGACCACTACCGTAAACTATAATATTGCTTTTGTTTTTGTTTGGGTTTTCATATTCCAGATAGAGTGTTTTAACCAGTAAACGAAAGAAGGTGAGGCTGAATGCTAATACCAGAAAATCAATAATTATAATGGAGCTTGGAATTAAATAGTCGTATCCAAGAATGTTATGTATTATAAAATTACCGATGAGGAATATTAAGCTTCCCAGAAATGCCACCGCAAAAATAAGTTGCGCATCCTTGGTGCTTGCATGTCTGACAATTACTTTATAATGCCCTGAAAGAATGTAGGTAAGCATACGAACAACAAACACAAATGGCAATACATAGCCAAATGTATCAAGGTGTGCTTGCGGAATAGTGAAATTGAAACGAAGGAGATAGGCGAAAAGAATTGAAAATAATCCGATACATGAATCAATCAGCAGAACGATCCAGCGAGGTGTAATATTTCTCATTATTTGCATCAGAAATTTTTTAATTCGAATGGCAAAAATAAGGGAATAATTGGAAACAAGGAATGATGAAGGTATTATCCCGCTTGTTTGTCAAGCTTTTTGTCGGAAAGTTTTATACCTATGAACTCTGATCCACACTGAGGACAGAAATTAGTGTCACTACGTACTTCTTCACCACAAAATGAACAAGCATAGCTTGTTTTTTTGCTTGGGTTCTTAAACCATTTAATCAGTATAAAAACTGTAAATAGAACAGGAACTATAAAAACTATGAGTAAAACTTTAATTAACATAGATATATTCTCAGCAAACAAAAGTAGAATATTTTAATGGAAGGAAAAAACAACATTATACTTCAAGAAGCATAATCCTATTTAAATTAAAATCATAATTTTACTGAATCAAGATGTAGCCGCAGTTTTGGCCTCTCTAATTTTTTTTTGAAAGTTATTATAGATTTTATTAACATGCTGAATATTCAAAAACGACTCACCAACTCATTTTATGTATTACTTGGACTTCCTGCCACAGCAATGGGCTTCGGACTGTCCGTTCAAATTGCTGTGCTTAGCTGGATACTAACTGAAAAATATGGTTTAAATATTCATGAGGTTGGCATCGTATGGGCAGCTGGGCCTATAGCCGGAATTTTAGGCCAGGTTATTATTGGAGCCATTAGCGATAAGGTTTGGTTTTGGGGTGGTCGCAGAAAACCATTCATAATTATTGGCGGAGTTTTAGCTGCTCTAATGATTTACTGCTTACCCCGACTAGATTTGATTGATCATGCCTTGGGAGTGGGCAACATTATGGCCGTTGCAATTACTGTTGCTTTAACACTCGATTTATCCATTAATGTTGGTTTTAATCCTACACGATCCATTATTGCTGATGTTACTCCCGAAGGAGAAGCTCGGACAAAAGGATTCTCATGGATGCAATCAATCTCTAATCTCTTTGGAGCGGGGGCTTACCTGATTAGCGCCTTAGTTGATAACTACACACTTATATATATAGGTGTAGTGCTTATTCTTGTCTTTACAATTGTTCCATCATTATTTATCGAAGAGCCTGCAGAAATGGAGGAAACAAGTGATGAAGGAAAAGCAAAGACAGGATTGTCAGAAATCCTAGGTGCGCTTACACCACTTTATGGTTACTTGTTGTTGTCGATCTATGCCATTGGTGCCAAACTGCAGTGGTTCACAGAAACACGATTGTCTTTGTTCATTATTCTTGGAATTGGAGCCTTACTTATGCTGGTTACCATATTTAGAAGAGAGAAGGGGCAGTTACCGGAAATAGCTAATCAGATAAGCTTTAGAAAGTTATTGGCGGCCCATTCATTTACATGGCTCGGGGTACAAACCATGTTTGTGTATACCTTTTTCTTCATCCTTCAAAAATTAAATGCCGATAATAATGAAGCAGGGAAAATGGTTGGCTGGGCATTTTTCGCTCTGAACGGATTCGGATCTATTTTCTTGTTCTACATGATTGAGCCGCTAACAAAACGAATTGGCAGGGTTAAAACACACATTATTGCTCTTGGATTAATGGTTGTAGGCTATTATGGAATTGCCTTTTATACAAATACCGAATATGTTTTTTATGCCTTCATGGTAATTCTTTCAATAGGATGGGCATCGCTGGTTAGTTTACCTTTTGCAGTGATGACCGAAAAAATTAATAAATCAAAAATGGGTTTATACATGGGTATATTTAATTTGTCCGTTGTATTGCCTCAGTTGGTAGCCAGTTTTATGTTGGGAAAGGAAATTGAACTTGCCGAAGACAAATCATTAATATTTATTATTAGTGGTAGTGCTTTATTAATTTCTGCGCTCTTGTGGGTATTGGTTAAAGATAAAAGCAGTACGGCGGTTGAATAGGTTGTTGCTATGAATGGAGATCCAAGATTGTATGAAGTGCTCGAGGAGCAAGACATCAAATTCGAATATTATGAGCATCCGCCTGGTCCTACAATTGAAGAGGCACTTAAATATTGGAAAGACATAGATTCAACGCATTGCAAAAATCTGTTCTTTCGTAATCATAAAGGCAACAAACACTTTTTGGTGATTTTGGAGCATACCCAACAATTAATGATAAAGGATTTGGAGCAGCGTCTTAAGCAGGGGAAAATTACTTTTGCATCAGAAAAGCGCTTACAGAAATACTTAGGATTAACCCCTGGATCTGTTACGCCCTTTGGTTTAATCAATGATCATGAAAGTCATGTTCATCTGTTTATTGATGAAAATCTGAAAAAGGCTGAAAAAATTAGTTTTCATCCATGCATTAATACGGCGTCATTAGTTGTGAGTTTTACTGATTTTATACGCTTTCTAGATGCAACTGGTAATACCTACGAGTTTATTGAAATGTACTAAGCAATTCGTTAAGCTAGCTCAGAACAGTTAGAACAAGCTTTCTGGCTCCACCGCGGTTTCTAAATTCACATAAATATATTCCTTGCCATGTTCCAAGGTTTATTCTGCCTTTTGTAATTGGAATGGTAACTGAGGAGCCAATAATGCTCGACTTCAAATGTGCTGGCATGTCGTCATCACCTTCGAAGATATGCGTGTAACTAGGATGATTTTCTGGAATGAGCTCATCAATAAAAGTGTCAAAGTCGTCGCGAACAGACGGATCAGCATTTTCATTAATAGTTAAACCTGCCGAGGTATGTTTAATGAACAATTGTAGCAAGCCTGCATCTGGTAAATCAACTAATTCTCGTTCTATTAGATTTGTTATTAAATGATAACCCCTGGAAAATGGAGGCAATGTTAATTCGATTTGTTTTGTCATGTAACAAATGTACAGAATCTATCACTTAGTGAATCGCAACAAGATCCATTTTCGCAAAACGCAGGTGCACATCATTATCAAATCCGGTTAAATAAACTCTTGCGTACTTAGTAGGTATACTTGCCGGTGCACTATGAATAGACTGAAATGCAGATCTTGGTATTCGAATATTATACCAGGTTATACTGTCGGTTTCACCATTGTTGAATTCCACTTGAACGGTTCTTTTTTCTTTCAAATATTCTCTTGCGTTAAAATCAGTCTGATTTATATGTAGTTCAAAACTCATGTAGTTATTCACGATATCTAATTCTGTATTGTTATTTATATCTTCTACATTAGGTAAGGTAGTCGAAGCAGTTGGGTAGGGCTCAGTATATTGTTCGCTCGTAGGAGAGTTGCCTTCTGTTCCATTGAATCGCTTATAGCGCTCAATAACGTCGAGCTCTTGTTCATCATAATCGCTCCCACGGAAATAGTGGTAATCGTCAGCTGAAGGATCATTAATTGCTTGATTGTAAGCTTGGCTTGATGTTCCAAAAAGTAAGGCAAGCTTATCAATGTAATCCTTATGAAATGTTTGTTCTTTGCCCATTGCACTAGATAAACCATCATAACCAACATCCTCGTATTGCCGGCTACTGGGGTGGCTGTGAAATGCATTTAAAAGTGGTTGTATGGTTGGAACCAAGCCCCATGTTGTTGTGTCGGTATCAAACGAATCCCATTGATCTGGTAATCCATTCTCGAAGAACATTCTTTCATCTTTCAGAATATCTTCAGAGATTTCTCCAATATCGAAAACAATTTTTCCATTGAAAGTCTCATTTTCAAAAAATGGATCCATTATCCAAAAATCCAGAGCAAAATCTGGCAATGAAGTATTATCTAGTTTTCTGTACATACCGCCCCAACGACTTGAAGGATTGATAAGTGTTCCATCCGCGTTAATG
>JBFHES010000129.1:0-12562 GCA_041584015.1 Bacteroidales bacterium | reverse complement strand
TGCTGAACCTGGCTCACCATATCATTCCACATTGGATATTCATTCATAGCCCGGCGTAATTCAGGTACCGATTCTTTGTTAAGAATTAATACAGGATGCTGTGCATTCATCGAAAATGCCAGACTAATAAGAAGGATGATATGTAGTGCTTTTTTAATCATTATTGCTGGTATCCTAAGCATTGTTGTTTATTTGATTTAGTATGTAATGCGGATGTGGCATCTAATTCAAAATTATTTTCTTCGATGGATATAAACTGTGGATTTTCGTACCACACATTTTCACCCAGCCGGTTATCGTAGTAACTTTCAAATCGTCCTGAATTATAAAAATTACAGTAATCGATGACACAAGTTATCCAGCCCTGATCTTCAAGTTTAATAACACGTCCGCTTTTACCACACTCGCTAAAAATTGAATTGGTAATTGAAATCCATTGTACTCCGTTTAGATTTAAACAGGAGCCAAGTTCCTTGTTTTCCACATTATGAAAAGTGCATTGATCGATGGTAAGGAATGGGCCTAATGTGCTTTCATCATTTCCGCCACGATATAAGTTAAGAGCAGATCCCATTACATCTTCAAACAAGCAATTTCTAAGAACCACATATTCTGCGCTGTATTTTCCTCGGTCCTCAATTTCGGCTTTAAGGTTTAAAGCCATTCCGGATATATTTGAAAAAGTACAATTATTAAACACTATTGAATCGGCATAGCTGCTTTTTGTTACCGTTAATACTTGCGCTTTACCCTCATTGAAGTTGTAGAAATTACAATCCTCGGCTACTAAATTGTAATGAGCAATAAACGGTTTATCTTCGGTGGCAATAGCGCTCAATGAAATCCCATCATCAGCGAAGCCATTAATATCAATACCGTAGAGCGATAAGCTACCGTTGTTTTTAATCATGAAAAGTGGTTTCTTCTTTTTATTCGAATTGTACTTTATCACTGGATTTTCATGCAGATTGCTTACAATGGTAATATGCTTATCGATGAGCATTGGTTCTTCAATTTCATAAGTACCGCTTTCGCTAATTACGAGCGTATCGCCAGAATTTGCTTTTACAATTTCCACATGTAAATTTGACGCGAGTGTCACTTTTATCCTTTTTGCAGATGTGTTTTTTGATTTCTCTTTGCTAAACCAATCAGCACCTGTATTGTCTTTTGTTGCAGTTAGTTTTGGCTGGTAATCTTCTGATGCGTAGAGACCATCTGCATTTTTATTGAATACTAGCTCTTTTGCCTCAAAACCTTTCTGCGAGAAGTTTCCATTAACCAGGGTAAAGGAATTATTGTTGAAGCTTATTCCGGAGATGTCATCCAGCGCTTTGTAAACAACATTACTTTTTGAATTGTAGATAGAGTTGTTATTGAAAGTAACATTCTTTGGTGTAGCAGTCCTCTCATTATCGCTACCTACTCCAAATGCAATGTTATCGCAATTGATGAATGTATTAGATGTGATGTCGGCGTTTGTAACCTGATGATATCGGTTAATGGCCGAATTAGGCACACCATTCATAACGCCAAAACCTGATCGAAAGCGATCACCGGCTAATTCCTGAAAGTGATTATTTATTATGGTATGTCCTGAATTGATAACACGAACACCACCTGTGTGGGGCTTGTTGTTACCAATAAAAGTATTGTTTTCAATAATATTATTATTTCCATGACGCAAGGTGAAAACACCTTCGCATTCATAAAATGTATTGTTGGCTATGTAATTATCGCATGATTTAATGGAAGCAATTTCCACCTCGCCATTGCATTCTTCAAAATAGTTATTTTCGATTCTAGTTTTGCTTGAAGTAAGTGAGAATGTTGATGTTCCAACGCGCATTGTTTCGCCTCCGTTGGAGCCTAAGCGTGGACGGTCTGCAAAATAGTTATGATCGATTAGATGTTCGTTGTTCTGGTTTTCTACACCATTTAACTTCACGGCTAGTGTTACACCACTGTTTAACTTTCCCACAAAAGAACAATGGTCAACTCGGTTGTTTTTACCGTATAATTCCACCCAGCTGTTTTTCAAAAAACGATCTGATGGATTGAAATAGTAAATAGCACAATTGCTAATTCTGCTATTGTTAGCCACTTTCTTTTTTGATTTGAATGAAATTACAGGTTTTTTATCACTGCTACCATCTTTAAATAATATCCCATAAATTTCAATAAATGAACCACCAATCTCAATGAAGGAGTTTCCTGTGAAAACAGTTCCCCCTGCTTCCTGGGCAGCAATCACAATATGCTTCTCAGCTGATCCATCTTTGTTTATGGTTAGTTGCACGTCTTTCCATTCACCTGTGGCTATTAATAAAGTATCTCCAGGAGCAGCATCACGAATTCCTTTTTCAAGTGCCTGTGGTGAGTTATACACCGTAGTCTCTGAACATGAATTCATAATCACTAAAGTTGCAGCAACAACAAAAAGTTTGGCAGCTATATATTTCATTTTAGATATCCTAAGTGTTAAACTATCTGAAAGGAACAGGGAGGGTAGTAATCCCCCTGTTCTCTCAAAATTGTATTTAGTTCTAATAGTCGTCATTTTGAATTAAGACTCCGCTTTGGGGTGCTATTTTCCGTTGCGGAATTAACTGGAGCTGACGAAACTCCTCAAACACAAAAACCCTTGGTAGCTATAATGTGTTAAACATTTTAACTACGATATCCAATCAAATTATAAATTCGGATTTCTTTCTAATTCTTCTTCTGGAATTGGAGTTATATAATCGGAAGCATCCCAATCTGGTTTTGCTCCTTCATAACCTGAAGCACTAAATACTTCATCACCAATCTTTCTTCTTGCAATGTCGTACCATCTTTTGCACTCGAATGCAAGCTCAATTCTACGCTCTTCCAATACATCATCAACAGTAATTGATCCGGTAAGGTCAGCAGGAGAAGCACTTGCAGGTATTGTTACATCAGTATATCCACCAGAAGTTGATTGACCACCCATTCTAGCTCTAGCTCTAACTTCATTCACATACTTTAGAGCAGATGCATTATCTCCAAGTTCAACGGCAGCTTCTGCAGCAATTAACAATACTTCTGCATAACGCATCATTGAGTAATTATGGCTTGTTGCTCTTTTACTTCCGCGAGCATAAATGCCTGGGTAGCGAGTGTACTTAGCAATGTAAGGCTGATTAGCAGCATGCTCATGTCCACTTATATCAAAAGAAGTATAATCTACAGTAGTATCATTAATAGTAGCCTCTGTTTGGAAACAAACATTTGTTCTGTAATCTAGTGTGTCAAATGATTGATAAACTGCAAGAGTAGGAACTGCAACAGACCAACCATCATCTCCACGAACTCCTGTCATAGGAGCAATTTGATCATATGCATTATCGTCTGCTTCAACACTATTATAGTCTAGTGCAAAAATTGGCTCTAATGATCCATCGATTCTATCCGCATCAAATAAAGCTTGATAATCTGGATCAAGAGCTAACTGATACACACCTGCATTATCGATTACGTCTTTGGCTTCAGCCCATGCATTTGTGTAATCTTCCATGGTTAAATAAACCAATGCCATATAAGAACTAGCTGCTGCTTTTGACGGTATAGCTCTTGAAGCTACAGTTTCCGGCAACCACGTTTTAGCAAATTGTAAATCTGCAAGTATGTTTTCATATACTTGTGCTTTAGGTGTTCTTGAAACTGACATTGCTTCATCAGCATTTTCACCTGTAATTGCTTCATCAAAATAAGGGATGTCGCCAAATAATCTTACCAAATGGAAATAATAAAACGCTCTTGCAAAATAAGCTTGCGCTGTTACAGGATTTTTAAGTTCTGCTTCTACAGCAACATCTTCAGCTCCTGCAATTGCATTATTGGCTGCAGAAATTCCTAACCAAATTCGAGTCCATGGATCATAAACCATTTCATTATTTCCTGAGATGGTGTGCATATTCATCTCTACTCTTCGTGTTTGAGTAGATTGAAGATTTACCATATCAGAACGTAACATCAATGCAATAGAGAGTTTTCTTCCCCAAACCTCTTCATTTATTGCATGAGTAAGGGAACCATCAACTGCTGTTTGTATATCTTGTGTTGTTTGAAAGAATCCGTCAGGTGACAAAAGACCTACAGGCTCTTCAACCAATTTTGAGCATCCTATTATTGAGAATACAATCGTTAATAAGAATAAATATTTAATACTTTTCATCTTATATGTTTTTTAAAATATTTATTAAAATGTTAAATTAAGACTCACACTCACAGACTTCACTGTTGGATAATTTCCAAAATCGAAACCGCGAATTGTGTTGCTGGTTGTGTTATTACCTTTGCTTTGGCCACCGTCAGCACCTGAGTAGTTTACTTCAGGATCAAGACCAGAGTATTTTGTAAAGGTGAATAAGTTTTGCGCACTTACAGATAGTCGAAGATTTCCGATACCATATTTGGCTATCATACTTTTAGGTAAATTATAACCCAGAGCAATGTTCTTTAATCTAACATAGCTACCATCTTCTACAAAACGAGACGAAATTTCTCTAAAACTGCTGTTACCTACACGTGGTTCATCGGTATCAGTATTCGATGGAGTCCAGGCGTTTTCATAATAAGCATATGTTGTGTTAGCATCTCCGTTGTTAAGCTGCACATTGGTCATGTTAAAAATTTCTCCACCATGAGATCCATGTAAGAAAATACTAAGATCAAAATTTTTGTAAGAGAAATTATTTGTAATTCCCCAGGTGAAATCCGGGTTAGGGTTACCAATTATTTGACGGTCATTTTCATCAATGGTACCATCAATAACACCTTCTTCATCAGCGAGGTCATAAAATAATGGTTCCCCTGCAATTGGATTTCCATCCTCATCATAAGATGCTGAAATAAGAGCTGTACCTTCTTGAAGATCTCCACCCTGATAAACACCAGCATATTCATATCCCCAGAAAAGACCAACTTCTTCACCTTCTCTTAAGATATAACTTCTATCGTGACTAAAATAACTTGGGGCTGCATTACCAAACCAATCAGCACCATTAATTAATGCTACAACAGTATTTTTGTTTTTAGAGAAGATAAAATCGGTAGTCCATCTGAAATTTTCATTACTTATGTTTCTTGTATTAAGGAAAACCTCTACACCTTCATTATTAACCTCACCAACATTTGTTAAGATTTCTGGATTATAATAACCAAAGTACCATGGCACACCATTATCGGTCATAATTAGGTCTTTCGTGTCTATGTTATAATAATCAACTGCAAGAGCAATTTTGCCTTTAAATAAACCTAAATCTACACCAAGGTTTGTTTGGTAAGATGACTCCCATTTAAGATTTGGGTTAGCAGGTTGGTTCGGAGTAACTGCAGCTACAGTTTCGCCATTACTTGAAGCATAAATAGTTGCTAAACTTGCTAAGGACTGATAAGGATCGATTGATGGATTACCTGTAACACCATAACTGGCTCTAACCTTTAAATTAGAAACAGCAGTAAGGTTTTTCATAAAGTCTTCATTTGAAACTTTCCAACCTAAGGCAGCTGAAGGGAAGATTGCATATTTTTCATTTGCTGCAAAGTTAGAAGCACCATCTCTCCTTACTGTAGCAGTTAATAAATATTTGTCGTCCCAATCGTAATTAATCCTACCAAACTGCGATTGAATTTCTTTTTCTCTTAAATATACATCGCCATCTGTAGGCTGTATTAAGATTGTAGCAGTATATAAACCATAGTATGAAAAGGCATCTGAAATAGTACCTGTTCCTTCATTAAAAAATCCTTTATCGTTTGTTTTTTGATAAGAGTAACCGGCTAATAAGGTCAAATTACCTTTTGCAATTTCTTTCTTATAGGTTAAGTAATTCTCACTTAAAACACTTAGGTTTTTATCTTCTGTAATGATAGCTCTACCATCAAGACCACGTCCTGCTGTTACTGCTAAGGTACGAGGCATATAAACTCCTCTAAATTCATTTTCAGTACTTAAACCAAAAGTGGTTTTGAATGAAAGACCTTCAAAAATATCATAGTTTGCATAAACATTTGCTCTGAAATTTTCTATTTCAGTATCATCGTCTCTTTCTGTGGCAACAGCGTATGGATTATCAACTTCATCGCCAATTTTGTCGTTTGTAGTAAAGGTACCGTCGTCATTATAGATTCCTTTATCTGGTGCAAATCGCATTGCCAATGATACCACATCATCACCACCTACTGTTACAGAACCGTCTGATTGAGTTGTAACACCATCTTTGGTACTCATACCTCCGGTTAGGTTAAGACCTAACTTTAATTTATTTGTTACCTGCGCATCGATGTTTGCTAAATAAGAGGCTCTTTGATAAGCAGAATTAACCAAGATACCTTCTTGATCGAAATATGTTCCGGATGCATAATAATTTATTTTATCAGTACCTCCTGAAAACGACAGTTGATAATTCTGTGTGCTACCTGGTCTGTAAATTTCATCCTGCCAATCGGTGTCTGCATCTCCTTGTGTATATGGGGTAGCATTTCCCTGATTGGTTCTTATTTGATTTTGGTAATCTGCAAAGTCATCTGCATTTAATAAGTCTAGTTTGTTTGCAGTGTTTTGTACAGAATAAGTTGCATTAAAGTCAACCTTCATTGCACCACTTGTACCTTTCTTTGTGGTTACCAGAATAACACCGTTTGCACCTTGCGAACCATAAATAGCTGTTGCTGATGCGTCCTTCAGGATTTGCATTGATTCAACATCACCTGCTTGTGGCATATTTGCACCAACAAAACCATCCACAACAATAAGTGGGGCACTGCTTGCATTAATAGAAGTATTACCTCTAATGGAAATACTTATAGGTGCACCTGGTTCTCCACCATTGTCTGACTGGATGTCTACACCGGCTGCACGTCCCTGAACCGCTTGCATTGCTTCCAGCACCGGATATGCATTTAATTCACTTGCCTTAACAGAAGAAACGGATCCGGTTACATCGCTTTTTCTTCGAGCCCCATAACCAACAACGACTACTTCTGAAAGGTTTTTAGTATCCTCCTGAAGGTTGATGTCAATTGTAACAGTTGCATTCACTGCAACTTCTTGCGTAATGTATCCAAGATACGAAAACAAAAGTGTGTCTTTTGCATTGGTTTTAATACTATAGAATCCATCAACACTAGTGATGGTTCCATTGCTGGTTCCCTTAACAATAACATTCACTCCTGGCAATGCAAAGCCATCATCGGATGAAGTTACCTTTCCTTTTACGGTGATGTTTTGATCCTGTGCATTTAACAATGCGAAAGGAAAGAACCCAATAAGGAGAAGGAATTGAATTCTTTTTAAAAGGTAAGATTTTCCCATAGTTCTTTTTTTTAATGTGTAAAATTCTCTTATAGTGAACTACTTGAAAAAGCATGGTTGCAATCAATGGAATGATTACCTTTGCAGCTCACTATCAATTTTTCTAATTTTGATATTGTTATTTTTACAGTTGGTAGTCCGGCCAGACTACCAACTTTGCTTTATCCTCTTTCTATCTCATTTCTGTTTTACTAAACTCTAAAATTTCCCTAAGGTGATTTTTCATTGCTTCACCTGCATCCATTGGTTGCTGATTCTTAATTGCATTGTAGATATCGATGTGCTCGTTGTATGAATCATAGCTTTTGCCATCAGTGCAGACTTTCTTATCCTTGTATATTTCCATGATCTCTGGTGCAACAATCATCATTAATGATTTTATAACTTTATTGCCCGTCGCTTCTGATACTTTCAGGTGAAACATAAAATCTTCCTCAATTCCGGGTTCACCTTTCTCTGCTATTTGTTGAAATGAACTAAGTGTTTCGTGTAATTTGTCCAGGTCATCATGAGTTCGTCTTTTTGCCGCAAGTTTTGCACTTTCAATTTCAAGAATTACCCTGGTTTCAACCAAACTATGAAAATCAGATTTTTCAAGCTGTAATACATCGGTAATTAAACCCTCTAACGCCGTAATGCCTATTCCGGCAACCATGGTTCCACTTTGGGGTAAGGTTTTAAGTATACCATAGAATTCTAATTTTCTTATGGCATCCCTTACATAGGTACGCCCTAATCCTAAACGCTCGGAAAGCTGTCGTTCTGATGGTAATTTGTCCCCAGGGTTAAGCTGACCAGAAGAAATAAGAAACCTTATCTGATTGATAATCTTATCAACCGGTTTCTCCACTTCTATTTCTTTAAAACTATTTAAAAGACTGCTCATTTTTTATCCTATTTGGTGTATCACTAACTGGTCAACCAATTTATGTTATGTTATTTAAACTACCAAATAATTTTAAAAAAATGTTAAAAAAACATTAACACCTTGTCCGCAAACCTTTGCATAACGGTCATTGCAGATGTTCAATGTTTTGTAACATCTTTATAAGGATGAGCTCTTTAGGCCACAGTTTTCGTTCGGCTAGCAACAAACATTAGCAACAATTTTTAACCAAAAAGATCAATTTCGAGAACTGGTCGACCAGTTTTGATGTAAATTTAGAGCAGAAGAAAATGCAAAAATTGAACACAGCAGCTTATTTAGAATTTGTATAGACTAATCAATATCTTTATGGTATTCGATGCTATTTTCTTTTGATTCTTTGCCGATAGTTATTCGATACCATCATCAGACATTCTCCTTATTTATAAGCACAAATTGCCGATTAGAACACTAATCGGCAATTTGCCCGGACTTCTACTCTAATTCACTTATGGCTTTCTACACAATGGATCCGAACCAATTGTACCTACCAGGCTTTTCAAGTAGGCTTCTGATTTCACTTCTAAAAGTTGAAGTATGGATTTTTCGATCTTCTGATCAATATTTAGTTCTGCTACAAGTGAGGAGTTCCTGGTGTCAGCTTTAAAATTTTGCAGATAGCTAATTTGTTTTTTACGGAATTCAATATCTTTCTCCTGTTTCAAAAGTAATCTTTCTTTGTACCAGCTGCTTTTTATTACAACATCCCTTTCAAATTCTTTTCTAAGTTCCGGATCGCTTATGTCTTTTCCTTCATATTGTCCATGAACCATAATATGTAGCAAAATCTTCAATGGAGGAATTGCTGATTCAATGCTCCCATCAATAAAATAATTAACCGCAACTTTTTCCAGGGCCTCAGTAATATTATTGATGCCATCAGCAAAGTCTTCAAGGCTCTGCATTTCAGGTTTTAACATTCGTTCGCTGAAAACTGCATTAGGCTCATCAAAAAGCTTATTGAGGCATCGTACACAAAACTTATCAGTAATACGGTATCCAAGCCTGCTTGCTTTAATTGTTTTTCCACTAAACTCAAAATCATTTATTTTTTCGAGGGAACCGTTTGCTATTAGTTTTTTTGGATCGCGATCTTCAGGATCGAGTCGTGCCCAAATTTCCGGGATTAATAAACTAATGTCATGATCTACTTTGTTTTCAGATCCAACAAAACCTGCTGATGTGCTAAAAGCATCGGATTCGGTTAGAATGTGTGATAGAAGAGCATTGTTTAAATCAGTAGTAGGAGTGAGCATGTTAAATGGTCCCTTGGTTAATGCTCCTTCAGAACCTGCACCTGTTGTCGATGGAGATTTCCCGGTTAAGCTACTTATAAACTCCATAAATAACTCTGGTGTTTCCTGATAATGAATTGGATTGTAAACAGCCAAAGGACGAATACCAGCTTCTTTATCCACTGGATTATTTCTTCGACCTGGTAAAACCGCATTGACCACGTTGATTACAGGTTGATCGCTTTTGATTTTGCGATTAAGTCGAACTCCTATTTCTGCAATATAAGCTTCCTCTGTTTCATTGGCTTGTTTATTTCTCTCAAGATATCTTGGATTTTTTGTTGGTTCCCCTTTAACTAATCTAGTGTGCGAGGGTAGAACGAAATTCTGATCCTTTTCATCATTCAATATTGAATGAATGAAATCCTTTACTGGTTGAGTGTACTTGTCAAAGTTGATGGTATCCTCATGAATTTCTTGCGCATGTATTTTGGTCAGAGGTTCATAATTTGTCAGGAATGTATTGCCCGTTACAATGTCAAGCTCCGCCGGTTTATCATAACCTCGAATCACAGCTTCGTCTGGTCGCTGAAATAAATAATTTTCACAATTCTGAAGCACTTTTAAACTCTTGTTTGTAAACTCCGGGTTTAAATTTTGAAGTTGATGGCGTGGTAATGTAATTGAAGCTGTAATATCGTCTTCAGCTTGAATCTTTTCACATGGTGAAAAATCAGATCGCAATTTATTCAACATCCAATGTCCTTTCTGGTTGAATCCTATACGGACATAACTTCCCACAACTGGTGTGTTATTGTACAAGAATCCTGTTCCTTTCTTACCATTAATTATTTCAACCGACATTAATTCCTTCCAGTTTAGCGACTCGTGGTCCTGTCGGTATAATCTTTTTACAAATAATACTATGGAGCGAATGTGAACCGGAATGTTTCGAACAAACGCATTGTACTCATCGCTGAATTGCTCCGATGGAATTAGCAGCATAACAGCAGATCCGAGTGTACGATGCGGACTCAAAAAAGACCGGGATGGTGGAAGGCTTGAATCATAATTCTTCCATCTTCGAGAGTAATTATATTCTATAATTTCATCCGCTTTTTTAAAGTCTTCGTCAATGTCTTGAATATGAAAGTTGTTATAAGTAATTGCATTACGCATGGACTTGGAAATTTCTGATTTACCACCTCCGGATACAGTGCAAGGTTTGTGACAGAAAATTCCTTCAGATGAAGTACGAACTAAGCGCCAAAGTGATATGGCATTGTGTTTCTCTAGTTTATACTTATTTCCGCTTGGAAGGATGTAGGTCTTGAGTGGCGAAAGCACAAGTCGCTGCTTTTTGCCTTTATATTCCCAGGTTATATCATTGGTGTTGGTGTTGAGAAATGCATCTTCAGGTAAATAAATAATGTTTGGGTACTTTTTATCAATAGCATAATATTCGGGTTTTACTTCAATGCGCTCACCCAGATGCCTGATGGTATCTTCAAAATTAAATTTAAAATTTTGCTTGATTGCCAGGTTTCTACCATCAACTCGATCGCCCATTACGCCACGTGGAAATGCAATTGCACCGCCCGCATGTTCTTCCTCAACCAACCCAAATAAATTGGCGGAATAGCCAATCTGAGTTTTGATTTCTTTTTTGGAATAACCATAATAATTATCGGCTATTAGTGTTACCACAACTCCTCTATCGTCGCGGCAGGTTATTTTAAAAGCACCTCCATCATTATAAAGTTCATCTGGATCAGACCAACACATGCCGTCCCTTTTTTGTCGCTCCGTTGCATCACTATAATTTGGAAGTCCAACGTCTTTCTTTTTCAATTCTTTAAGTTGCGGTGCCAAAATTATACACCCTGTATGCCCTGTCCATCCATCAACATCTAATGCAGCATCATTTACAGCTAGATTTGGGTCATTTGCATTTCCAAATATTGTTTCTACAAAATCTAGATTACTAACCAGGCTGCCCGGAGCAAAAAAACGTACCTCCATGCTTTTTTGAGTAATCAGTCCTTTTACCTCCGGACATACAATCGGTCTCAAAAGCATAGAGACCATCAATTTTGCCTTGTCGCTCTGATTACTTGTAAATGGCAGTGTTTTTAGCTCATCATCCGGATTCGTTGCTGAATTTAATAAATGAGCGAAGGTGATTTTTGGCACCTCTTTTTTATCTAAAGGAACCGGCAGTAGACCATCTACAATGTGGAAAGTTCCTACAGTTGTTCGTTTATCATGAATCGGGTTATTAAGAATACCTTGTTTTACACGCTTCGATGTGACATTTTCGCTTTTAAATTCATCTCCATCAGGAGGAAGGCTAACCTCACGTGCATGTCCTGGTTGAATCAAAGTAAGCGTATTGTTTGGGATGCGTGCTATATTAACTCCCTCATGTTTTAAATAATCATCTAAAAATGCTTGAATCCGTCGATCAGATGGATTTTGTTGATCGGATAATAATCGGGATGATTCTTTAAATCCCCGAATAAGATGGCTGGTTAAATCTTGTAATTGTGGATTGCAAAATTTTTCATTGCTGTTAGGATTATCCTTGAACATTGGCTGCCCCAAAGCTGCCAGCTGAAGGTTTACAAACTCAATGATTTCTTTTCTGTTTTGATTCATAGTTTTCATATTATCTAACACGTTATTATCTTCTCAGAATCGATAAACTTGCAGGGAGTCAAGTATAACGTTCCGAGAATAAAGTCGCCTTTTTGCTTCTAGATATGTCATTTTAAAGAACTCTGTTTCCTTTTCTGTATTCATGTTTTAGTTCAATACAATCAAATAAAATCCTCTAATTGGACAACAAGCAACTGGTCGACCAATCTTGCAATATAATTCTTATTTTGGAATTTTGTTTTTTTTTAAATGATTTTTTAAAAACGAGTATTTTAAAAAATGATGGATCACTTTGAAAAGTAGGTGGACAAATAAAAAAGCACCTACTGCTTGAATAGCTGTAAGTGCTTGATATTTAAGTGGGCCCACCCGGGCTCGAACCAGGGACCACCTGATTATGAGTCA
>JBFHES010000128.1:0-12591 GCA_041584015.1 Bacteroidales bacterium | reverse complement strand
AAGTTGCTCTATTTTATCTAAAACTCTTTTTTGCGAATCATAACGCACTCCAATTTCTTCTCCTTGAGATACCGGGATTATTTGAGCCTTGTGCAACTCTCCATCAGGTTTCAACCATAATTTCACAATTGGTGCAATGCCATTCGGACCTCTTAAATTAAATCGACCGTAGGTACAGAAATTCCCCATACTGTATATTATGAACCTGCCTTTATATTTATCTATTGCACGCGTAACATGTGGTCCGTGTCCAAGAATCACATCCGCTCCGGCATCAATCATATCTCGTGCAAATTGGTAAACATTTCCTCTGTTCTCACCATAAAACACTTCTTTCTCCCTTGGCACATGCTGATAGTCCGCACCCTCTGCCCCTCCATGAAACGAAACAACGACAACATCGCATTGCTGTTTTAGGCTTTTAACAATGGCCTTTGCAGCCGCTGTTTGATTAATATCACAAGTACCCTTGTTTGGAGAAAAAGCACACAAACCAATAGTCCAGCCATTTCTTTCGATGGTACAAACCGGAGCTGATTTTAATCCGGCAGATTCAATACCTAAGGCTGATAATATTTGATTAGTACTTTGTAACCCTTTTGCTCCAAAATCGGCAGCATGATTATTCGCCAAACTTACAAAATCAAAACCAGCAGAATCCAAACAAGAGGCATAGCGCACAGGCGTTCTGAAAGCATAACATTTTGTGGTGTCCTTGCATTTTTTAACAACGGGGCCATCATCCAGAAAACAACCTTCAAGGTTTCCAAAAGTAACATCAGCATTACTAAGCGTATCAAACAATGGGCGCAGCAAAGAGAAACAATCGTCATTGGCTGGAAGATAACTTGCGTTCGGAAAGTTTGTTCCAAACATAATATCGCCAACACCAATTAGGGTGAGTAGTTCCGCTTTAGGAGTAATTAAAGAATCTGATTCTTGTGCGTATGAACTTAATGGTAGACCGAACAAGACCACCAGCAAAAGCTGTAAAATTAATCGTTGCATAATTTTATGATTGGAAATTTAAGAAGTAGGCGTACCTTAATCAAAACTCTGTCCACCTTTCTGACATAGCTCGATCATCTTGTCGTATTCCAGCGGGTTAAGATCCTGAATAAAATAATGCTTAGGGTTTACCTTTTTACCATTTAGATGCACTTCGTAATGCAGGTGCGGCGCCGTAGAACCTCCGGTATTACCAACAAGACCTATTACATCGCCACGTTTTACAACATCACCTTTTTTAACCTCGATCTTACTTAGGTGAGCATATAAGGTTTCGTAACCAAAACCATGATCGATAACCACCTGATTACCGTAACCATAATTAGCATTAGACTTTTTAACTTTAACTATTTTACCAGCTCCTGCTGCATAAACAGGTGTACCTGTATTGGCGGTAAAATCAAGCCCCCAATGAAATTTACGAATTTTGTAGATAGGATGTGTTCGCCAGCCAAAACCAGAGGCAATCCTCTTCAAGCCCTTATTAGAGACAGGCTGAATGGCCGGTACATGACTCAGTAACTTCTCTTTATTTTTAGCTAGTTTTACAATCTCATCATAAGATTCGGATTGCACCACCAACGATTTCATGATTTGATCTAAGCGCTGACTGGTTTCAATTACAATCTCAGAATTATCATACCCCTTTAGTCTGTCATACCGGTTGCTTCCACCATATCCTGCCGAACGGATGGAGCTTGCAATTGGCTCAGCATTAAATATGGCGCGATAAATATTATCGTCGCGATCCTGCATACTTACTAATACGGCTTCCACCTCATCAAGATTTTTATTCATTTCATCAAGCTGAAGCATGGCATAATCAAGCTCGCGTTGCAATTTTTTCTCCTGAGGCGAATCAAAAACGGTAGAAAACAAGAGCACAATCCCTACGGCAATCACCAAACTTAAACCTAAAATTGGAACAAAGCGCATGACTTTCCCCCAGAATGAATATTCAATCTTCCTGTGAGTTAAGCTTTCGTGATCAAATTTGTATTTTACTTTGGCCATATTTGAATAATTCTTTGCAGACTTATGTATGCTTATGTCGACAAATTTAAGAATTAAATTATTTTTGCAAAACGGTTCTATTCCATTGTGGATAAAATGTTAAAACCGTGTTGATAAATTATAATAACTCATGATGACATCACAAGAAATTCGTAAAGCTTTTTTCAACTTTTTTGAATCGAAAAAACACAGCATTGTTCCGTCTGCCCCAATGGTAGTAAAGAACGACCCAACTCTCATGTTCACCAATGCCGGCATGAATCAGTTCAAGGATTATTTTCTTGGTAACGAAGAGCCTGCAAACAAAAGAGTTGCCGATACGCAAAAATGCTTGCGGGTTTCAGGAAAACACAACGATTTAGATGAGGTTGGTCACGACACCTATCATCACACCATGTTCGAAATGTTAGGCAACTGGTCCTTTGGCGATTATTTTAAAAAAGAGGCGATTAACTGGGGCTGGGAATTTTTAGTTGACGTAATTGGCCTGCCAGCAGATCGTTTATACGCTACCGTATTTGAAGGCGATAAAGGTGATAACCTGGAGCGTGATGATGAGGCGGCATCCTATTGGGAGCAGTTTTTACCGAAAGAGCAAATACTAAACGGTAATAAAAAAGATAATTTCTGGGAAATGGGAGAATCCGGACCATGCGGACCATGTTCCGAAATTCACATAGATTTAAGAGAACCAGAAGAAATTGCTAAAGTAAGCGGTCGCGAGTTGGTGAATATGGATCATCCATTGGTCATCGAGATTTGGAACCTGGTATTCATTCAATTCAACAGAAAAGCTTCAGGCGAATTAGTTGCACTTCCTGCCAAACATGTAGACACAGGAATGGGTTTTGAGCGATTAACAATGGCTGTGCAAGGTAAAAAGTCGAATTACGATACCGATATTTTTCAGCCAATTATACAAGAGCTGGCAAAAATTTCAGGCAAAGCTTATGGTAAAAACGAGGAACTTGATATTGCCATGCGCGTAATTGCCGATCACCTTCGTGCAATTACCTTTTCCATTGCCGACGGACAATTACCTTCAAACAACAAAGCCGGATATGTGATTCGCAGAATCCTGCGCCGAGCTGTACGTTATGGTTTCACCTTCCTTAATCAGGGCGAGCCATTTATGTACAAACTTGTTGAAATGCTTGTGAAGCAAATGGGTACTATTTTCCCGGAACTCACCAGTCAGCAAAATTTAATTGAGAAAGTTATAAAAGAAGAAGAGGCCTCATTCTTACGTACGTTGGATACAGGAATAAGAAGACTTGAGCAAATAGTTACGAAGGTAAAAGAAGCTAACGATACCGTAGTGAGTGGAAAGGAAGCGTTTGAACTTTACGACACCTACGGATTCCCACTTGACTTGACTGAGCTAATCCTGCGCGAACAAGGTATGGTTGTTAGTAAGCGAGAGTTTGATGCGGAGATGAAAATACAAAAGGATCGTTCAAGAAGTGCTACTGCGCAGGAAACTGATGACTGGGTTGTATTACGACATGATGATACCGAAGAATTTGTTGGCTTCGATCAAACAGAAGCTGATGTATTGATCACGCGCTACCGAAAAATAAAAACAAAAAAAGAAGAGCTGTTCCATCTTGTATTTAATTTTACTCCATTTTACGCAGAAAGCGGCGGTCAGGTAGGCGATACAGGATACATTGAACACAACGGCAACAAATTATCAATTGTTGATACCGTTAAAGAAAACAGCTTGATTATTCATATTGCAAAGCAATTACCTGCGGAGCCCGAAGCTACTTTCAGAGCGGTTGTTAATGGCAAGAACAGAGCCTGTACAGCAAATAATCACAGCGCTACACATCTATTGCATTTTGCATTGCGCCAGGTATTGGGCGATCACGTTGAGCAGAAAGGCTCATTGGTTGGTCCTTCAAAGTTACGTTTCGACTTTGCTCACTTTCAGAAAGTAAGCAACGAGGAAATTGCGGAAATTGAGCAGCGGGTTAACCAAATGATAAGAGAAAACATTCAGCTCGATGAGCAACGTGCTATTCCAATGAACGATGCCGTTGAAATGGGTGCGATGGCTTTATTTGGCGAAAAATATGGCGATGTGGTACGCGTCATCAAGTTTGGCGAATCCGTTGAACTTTGCGGAGGCACACATGTAAAAGCAACCGGAAACATCGGCTTTATCAAAATAACATCTGAGTCGGCAATAGCAGCCGGTATTAGAAGAATTGAAGCCATTACAGGAGTTGAAGCCGAGAAGTTCCTTAATACCAAATTAGAGCTTATTGAGAAGATTGGTGGCTTATTTAAGAACAAAGCGGACTTGCTGAAAAATGTAGAAGGCTTGCTTAACGAAAATGCAAAACTCACCAAAACGCTGGAAGTCTTTACCAAGGAGAAAATTAAAATGATGAAAAGCACTGTTGCTGCAAGCAAAGAGCTTATCAATAACATTCATGTGGTTACCTTAAAACTTAATGTAGAGTCGGCGAACGAAATTAAAGATCTGGCTTTTCAGCTAAAAGATGAGGTGGAAAATCTGTTCTTTGTTGCTGGTGCCGAAATTGACGGCAAAGCTAATATCACCGTCATGATTTCGAAGAATCTGGTAGCTGATCGTGGTTTGAATGCCAATACCATTATTCGTGAGATTTCGAAAGAGATTCAAGGTGGCGGAGGTGGCCAGCCTTTCTTTGCAACTGCAGGAGGTAAAAACCCTCAAGGAATAGAAAAGGCTTTAGCCAAGGCAAAAGAGCTTATCGTAAATCTCTAAGATTACAAAACATAAAACTAAAAAGCTTGTTGCAAGAGGAATGAAAAAATGTCATCCTTTTCGACAAGCTTTTTTTATAGCTATACTCAACTGCTATCCATTTATTAGTTTTTCACTATTTCATAAATCTATTTTTAAAAAACTACAACAAGTGATTGTACAGCGAAAATTATGCTCAAAAAAAGCTTATGGTTACAGGGTCTAGTTAGTGAGGGTAAAAGTAGATAATACTATTCATATGACATAAGTTTTATTTCAATTTTATATTTATTGCTTCATTTGCGGCCATAAAAATTAATGATTAATAAACTACTATCATGGAGATAGCCGATAAGGTTCTGGAAACATTAAAAAAGAGTAACAACCCATTAAGAGGTGGTGAGATTGCAATTCTTGCCGATTTAGACAGACAAGAAGTTGACAAGGCAATTAAGGCTTTAAAGTCTGATAATAAGATTGCAAGTCCGAAACGATGCTTCTATCAAATTGCACAGAGCAATTAAAATATTTGCGGTTAACAGGCTGCAATGAAAAACGAAAAGCGACATTGATAATGCATCAATGTCGCTTTTTATTAGTAGCCTATAATAATAGGTTAATCCTGTATCTGTTCAACCATCCGATCTATTCGTTGCAGATAGTATCGTGCAAAATCTTCCTCTTTAAGATACTTTGCCAATTGTTCCTTATAGCCTTCTGCCTGATCGGATAAGTGCATTAGTTTTTCTGTATTCGCCAGATTATAATCTCCCGACTGCTGCTCAGCCATCATCTCCATAAAGGCATCCATCCATAGTTCATAGTCATCCATAAATACTTTCTGATCTGCTGTAATATTTATCGATGTACTTGCAGATGCACCTGTAGACAGAGCAACAGTGGCGCCAACTGACAATCCTAGTTTCTTAAGAAATTCTCTTCGTGAGTTATTTGAGGTCATTGCTTGCTATTTTTCAATTTCAATACACTGAACACAATGAGGTGCTAAATGTTTGTGCCGAAAGGCTTTTTTTTGATAATTATACTGGATCAATCCGCAAAAGAAATAAGCCCACTGCGAAAAAAGCAATGAGCTTATAAATGACCAGAGGCAGGTCCGTGGGTTAACAATTATATTTAGTCCTCTCTATAATCTTCCATGCTTCCGATATAAAACGGAATCTCGATAGAAGGTCTATAATCACGATAAAATCCATAAGAAGTTTTCAATAAAGATACAGAGCTTGCCGAAGCTGTGCCGGAATAACCGTCTTGGCAATCAACTTCAAGCGATAGGTTATGAATGGTTCCGGCATTGTCGTATTCCGATTTACTTACATCAATTACAATCCCTTTTTGCTCATAAAACTCCTGAGCTATTTTTTCAAGTTCGGGCTCGGTAGTTGCCGAGGTAACCACCAAATATGCCTTTTCGTCATTTATACCATATGCTGTTTTCTCATAGTTGCTACAACTAAGGAGAAACAGGGAAAATGCTACTAAATAAATATTCTTCATGATTTCGGATTTTTTGATCGCTTATATTAATTGACCTACTGCAATACGCACAATTACAAGCGCTGATAACATTAATACTGCTAAGGCGATTAATAGTGCTCCTATTATAATATTACTTTTCTTTTTCATTGGTCTGTGTTTTAGAATTTGACTTCCATTCCTCATGAAATGTTTCAACATCTTTTATATTTAACTCAAGCAACTGCATCGATCTGAATACTTCGGGCAACTCCTGCTCTACGAAACGTTGCTTCATCATTTTTAAGAGAATATTTCTTGCTTCGGTTCCTACAAAATAACCGATACCACGCTTGTTATAAATTATCTCGTTCTCCTGTAAATGATTATAAGTGCGCATTACGGTATTTGGATTAACTTCTAATTCCACTGCTAGTTGTCGTACCGACGGTACTTTTTCATTTGCTGCCCAACGCTCCTCTAAAATATTAACCGAGAAATAATCAGCAATTTGCATGTAAATGGCCTGCTTGTCTCTAAATTCCATATTATACCTCCCGTTCCTTTACCTTAAAGAAAGCTGCCGTGTATAGCGTGGCCGGTACAACTATTACAAACAACATTTCTACAATTAATTTAAAACGGTCAAAGGTCTCCTCTTTAAACACATCCGACAAACTATCATCGAATACCATCGTTTGTGATCCAAAGCCAAAGTCTGACAGGCTGCCGAACAGGATGATTGCGGTAAGCGTGGATAATACAGTCCATCCAAATTGTACTATAAATAATGAGAGGAAAGTTTTAGCAATTGGATAGCGTTTAAAGGCAATGCCACCTAAAAAGAAAACCGAATGCACCACTACAAAGGCCTTAAGCACATCTCCTATTTGTTCTGCACTGGTTGCATCAAACAGATTAAAGAAACCGAAATCTTTACCAAACATGATTCCCCACATACCATTCAATAAAAAAGCAACCAGATGATAAAGAATTGGTATGATTACCATCCATAGGATTGTTGAGCTGAACAATGGAACCACAAATCGCTCTACATTAGAAACCGGTAGCATAAGCTGCGACAAGGCTTTTTGTGGTGAATTCATGTCCTGATACGAGCGACCGGTTATCCATAAACCGCCACCAAAAAGGAGAATAACCATGGCCACGCCATGAAAACCATTCATTAAACCTTCGTTACCCGCATTTACCGCAAAGGCAATAAAAAAGGTGATAATGAAAATGAGACCAAAAAATCCGCCCAAGGCGATTAACAACATCTTCTTGTTTTGCGCAAACTTAAGTCTGGCATAAAGCATTGTTCTATTTATATCAAATGTCTGATTCATAATTCTAATTGTTAAAGTGTTCAACAATTTCTTTCTTGTTACTTAGTACGGCATTGAAAAGCAGCTCAAAGTCGATTTCCGACTCATTATCCGAAGTATTTTCAACAACCATATATTCGCCACCAAAAACCGGCTCGCTATGGAAAACTCTACTTTCTGGCTGTGCTCCTTTATCTGTTTTTATAAATGAGAGCTTAGATGCAATACGATCCATCTTCTCGTTGAAGATGATTTGACCGTTCTCGATAATAACTACCGGATCGATAAGACTTTCCAGATCACGCACCTGATGTGTTGAAATTAAGAAGGTACGGTTCTCATCAATTGATGATGCAATGATTCTGCGGAACTTACTCTTCGATGGAATATCAAGGCCATTGGTCGGTTCGTCCATTAATACCAGAGAGCAGTTGGTGGCAATTGCAAAGGCAATGATGAACTTCTTCTTCTGACCATACGATAAACTGCCCAAATGCTTCGATTTATCAATTTCCATTTCAACGAGCAACTCGTTTAATTTGGATAAATCAAATTTTGGATAAAAAACCGAATGTGTAGCTACGTACTCCGTAACCTTAAAATCGGGTACTTGAAACTCTTCCGGAATAATATAAACATCGGATAACACATTAGGCTGCCTCAAGGAAACATCAATGCCATTGTATTTTACCGAACCTTTATGTGCATATAACAATCCTGTTATTATTTTCAACAAAGTTGTTTTACCTGCACCATTGCGGCCCAGCAGACCGTAAATATTTCCTTTTTCAAGATTGAGCGACAAGTCCGAGAAAAGTATTCCGGTTCCTTTGTAGCCAAATGTGAGATTGTTTATTGTTAGCATTTTTACTGTTTTAGTGTACTGCTTTATTAATACACTGCAAATGTAACACAATAATTATTTAAGTTCCAAATTTATTAGCAAGTTTTTTTTTGAGAATTACATGGAAGTTGAAGCTGAGCACACCTGTTAGCTAGTAGAGTCGGCACTTATAGCCACACGACTTTATTTAATAAACAGATTCCTGCCTTCGCAGGAATGAATAGACATGGAGATGTTGTCTCTTCTGTATTCAAAAAAAACACCCAATATCCTGTGGCTGCCGCGCGTGTCCCCACGCGTGGTTTGTCGTAGATATTTTATTGTTTATCAATTATTAAACTATTCTGATTGGCTAATCATATTTTCACATGGTTCTGCTTTTTGATTTTATTGAGTTTATTATACCAGGCGTGAGGACACGCGCGGTAGCATACGACTATACGTGTTTATAGGTAAGACTTATATTACTAATTGAACTTACTCTACCTTTACAATTTTAGTCGTTTCAGAATAGTTTTCTGAACTCACCCTACAAAAATAGATACCGGGATTCCAGGTACATCCATTCAGTTTAATTCTGTTCTCACCGCGCAAGCATTTCATTTTACTTTCTACTAAATCCATCAACTCACCCACACTATTATAAACTTCAATGGTAATCAATTCAGGTTTACTTAAATTAAATACCACCTCAGTGTTATAGACAAATGGATTTGGGTAACAACTAACAGCTAGGGTTTTTTCTATTTTAACCTGCTCAACCCATGTAGAACCACCGTTGTGTGTTTGAAATATGGTATGTTCCAAATTATAAGGGTCGTACGTTAGAATGATACCATGCTTGTGGTCATAAAAATCCATGAACGAATTTAAATAGTCAGGATATCCAGGTGATTCCTGATAGTTCCAGTTCTCTCCACCATCTTCGGTAAATAGAACTTCATTAGGGCACAAGAGCCAGCCCTGGTTTTCATTTATGAAATGACCTGATATTACCACTCGATCAGTGTAGAATTCTTCCCATGTAATGCCACCGTCAGTTGTTTTGTAAGTATGATTGCCATAGGCATAACCAAGCTGATTATTAACAAACTGGATATCGTAAAAGCTGTTTATTACATCCGGTACGGTAGTCCAGGTATTCCCACCATTAGTGGTGTAATGAACATTCCCAGAGATATCGCCTACCCAGCCATGCATGTAATCTGTAAAGGTCATTCTTTTTAGCGGTTCATTGGTCTGTATAATTGAAGATGCCCAGGTTTGTCCCCCATCAACTGTTTTAAGAACCGAGTACTCTGTATGATTAAGAATTGCCCAGCCGCGTAAACTGTCTATAAACTGAACATCTTGAATGTCGCCATCATTTAACTGATTGTCATATGAAACGGTCCAATTGCTTCCACCGTCAGAAGTTGTGACGATTTTACCGAATGATGTTCCCAACCAATATTTTTGATTATTCTCCATCCAACCTGAATTGTATAGATAATACTGTCCGCCGCTTATAAAAGGCATATTTATCTCTCTGTAGTTTTCACCTCTGTTATTAGTAATCCACAAGCCATGCCTATGGACAATACCATGGGTGCTGTCGTTTAGTATCAATATATCTTCGTACTGAGAAATATAGAAATTAGTGCCTACCGGCTGCCAGACCGGAAGACTGTCGCTATAACTTATTGTCCCGTGAGGACCGCAGGACCAAAATCGATTCCCTATTCTTTTATAACATTGCGAACCAAATGGTGTTGAGAATTTGCTCCACGTTAATCCTCCATCCTTGGTAATAATTTTCAAACCAGCAGAGGTCTGGGCGGTGCCATTAAATTCATCAACAAAGTGCAAATTACTAATCTTCTCATCAATATACCAGCTATTCCAAGTAGCCCCGCCATCGTATGTTCTATATAGCGTGTCGGTATAGGAACTAACCCAGCCGTTTAGTGTATCAATAAAATAGACACCAATTGCAGCAACCGACGTTTGTCCGTTTATTGGAACATTATATAAAGTTTGTAGTCCATCAATCGTTTTTTGCAAGGAGTCCTGCGCAATCCATGCAGTATCACGATTGTGAAAATGAAAAGACCTCATGTAATTTATTATATTGATCTTTTCCCAACTAAGTCCACCATCAATAGTCTTACGTATAAATAAACTATCAATACCATACCCATCCCAGTAGCCAACAGCACTGTCGCACATTATGAATGAAGCAGGGTTTCCCAGCAATTTATTATTGTTGATAAGTTGCCACGTATTGCCTTCGTCATTCGAACGGTATAAATCACCATATTGACTAATAAAGAATCCATGGCCATCTGATGAAAAGATAATATCACCTATGATCTCGTCTATATTTACTGATATTTCTGCAAAAGAATTAGTAAGACTATTCACTTTAATAATTGTACCATTACTCCCAGTCATAAAAACTGTTTCCCCATCTGGGCTAGCTAGGTCATATAGATCATTCTTTGTTGGATGGTATTTGATTTCGGTCCACTGGCTGTAGATTATTTGAACACTAAGCGTAATAAAAATTAACAAGAGGACTCGTTTCATATATTAGTAATTTACAAATTCGCTTTTTTCATAAAATTATGATTGTAATGCCAAAATTATCTGAATTATCAAAGATAAACTAAGCAGTGAAAATACTTGGCTGCCGCGCGTGAGAAGACGTGCGGCAGCGACATGTGCATGGCAGCATCGGCCGATGAAGAGATTCCTGCCTTCGCAGGAATGAATAAGTTTCAGGTTGTTAGCTCTTCTTTCTTTCAATAACAACATCCAATCCTATAGTTTTATAAAGCGACCAAACGCAAGCTCTCCTTTTCCCAGTACTTTTACGAAATAAGTTCCCGTTGAAAATGTGGAAATATCGATTTCTTGTTTGTTTGATGCAACAGCAACACTTTGAAGCAATTCGCCTGAGATATTATAAATCTCAAGCTTGTTCATTACAAACTCACTCTCAATATTTACTGATGAGCTTGCAGGATTTGGATAAAGCAATGATGTTGATTTCTGAGTTTCATCTATATTATGTACATATCCGTCAAGGTGAACCTCAATCAATGGTGTTTCTTCGAAGAATACCCAACCATATCCAATTGATAATAGTTCTTTCCCATAATCATGCTTTCCTAGCGTATCACTTCCTATCTTGAATGCCTCTGTGAGTGAAAGAAATTCAATTCCTGCCAAATATCTTGTACCTGTTTCTAAGTAAATATCTTCTGGATTAATAGGAGTCAACTCTAAATTAAGCCATTTCCCTAAATCTGATGACTGGATAATATATTCAATAGATTCTGCTTTACGATCAAAACCTGTAATATATTTCAATAATGTTAATTTACATAAAGTTCCAGTATCTGATAACGAATCGATAAAAACAGAAATTGAATGTATTTTGTCGTTTTGAGCAACATGAAAAAACATACCAATAAAGGAATTATCTGCTGTTAGATTATATTCAAACGGACAAATGCTATTATTATAATCCTTATACCTTGCAATCACATGGTTATCATTAATATTGATGTTTACATCATCTGTATAATTGCCCTTAGGAAAGATATCTCCTTCTGCCTGATCACACCACATTGATAGTGTAAAGTCGCCGATGCCATTGGGAGTGAAATAATCCGCAATTTCAATTAGAGTGTCATCCCCTACTAGCAGTTCGCTAATGGAGTCGGCTCCATCAAAAAATATTGTACCCAAAGATTCTGTTACCTGTGCAAGCAAGCGAACATTGGTCTGATCTGTTGTACCGCTGTTAAGAATGTTTCCCGAAAGAGCGATTGGGATTATCTGGTTGGCTGCTCGGGTACTATAGTAACCATCGTTTTGATAAACACCGTTTACCAAAGCCATGCAAGGATAATTAATAGAAACAAGGCTGATATCGCCAGCTGTTCGACTGTCTGGTATTTGTGCGCCGCTTGACGCTTGACTAAAGCCAGCTATGGATAGGAACAATAATAAAGCGGTGCAAAATAAATTAGTAAGTGCTAGTTTCATGATGATCTATTTTTATTAAAAAATGATGGACTGCCGATTATAGCAGTCCATCAACTATTATAGTTTTATAAAGCGACCAAACGCAAGCTCTTCTTTTCCAAGTACTTTTACGAAATAAGTTCCCGTTGAAAATGCAGAGATGTCGATTT
>JBFHES010000127.1:0-12614 GCA_041584015.1 Bacteroidales bacterium | reverse complement strand
GGTGAAAAGATCTAATTCCTTTCCAAGTTTTCTATGATCACGCTTCTTAGCTTCTTCCAGCATTAACATGTGTTCCTCAAGCATTTTTGCTTTTGGAAATGAGATACCATATAATCTTGTAAGCTGCTTTTGAGTTTCGTCTCCTTTAAAGTAGGCACCAGCAACACTCAATACCTTAACCGCTTTAATAACTCCGGTGTTAGGTAAGTGCGGTCCGCGACATAAGTCGGTGAAATCTCCTTGGGTATAAAAAGTAATGGTTCCATCCTCAAGACCATCGATCAAATCAACCTTATACTCATCACCCTTTTCTGTGTAATGGGTCAGTGCTTCATCTTTGGCCATTTCGGTTCGAACAAAAGCATTCTTTTGTCGAGCCAACTCAATCATTTTATCCTCAATGCGCTTAAAGTCGTTATCAGAAATAACTTTACCTTCAGGTAAATCAACATCATAATAATAACCACTTTCAAGAGCTGGTCCAACCCAAAGCTTTATACCCGGATATAAATGCTCTAAAGCTTGCGCCATAAGATGGGCAGAAGAATGCCAGAAAGCATGCTTTCCATCATCATCATTCCATGTTTTTAAGCTTACTCTTGAATCTTCGTTTATCGGACGGGTTGCATCCCATAACTCATCGTTAACAGTAGCTGCAACTACATCTTTGGCTAAACGGTTACTAATACTTCTAGCAATATCTAATCCGGTTACACCGGCTTCATATTCTCTTACATTATTGTCTGGAAATGTAATTTTTATCATGACAATACATTTTTTAAATCAAGCGGCAAAATTACTAAATATTTAGTTATACAAAAACCTCAAAGAGATTGGTATCACTAAGTTGTTAACAGGATATTGAACAAAGAGGTAAAAACCTAAAACCTACTGGGCAGTATATTTTAAATCTTCGAATTTACCTTCCGTAATGTTGATGGTTTCATCTAACTTTTTAGCCTCAAACGAGAAAGTCCCGGAAATACGTGAGTTTTCTGTATCAACTTCACTTAACACGAGCTCGCCCGACGTGCTTATATACGTATCTTCAATTGAGGCATCGATAGAAGCTTTATACACTGCACCGAATCCAGCAGCACCAGATATCGGGTTTAACACATACGTATCTTCTGCGGCACCATTAATGGTTAGAATTATCACTTCCCCGTCTATTGTTGTACCAGTTACAATAAATGCTTCACCCTGCTTAATAGTTGTTCTTCCAACTGTTGTCCAGCTTTCTCCATCAATATTAGCACTCATTTTAGCTAAAAATGATAATTCTTCTTCGCATGAAGAAAAAATAACTGTCGACAATAATACAATCAGACTTAATGTCAATATTCTTTTCATAATTCAAATTTTCAATTTGCAAAAATAGTTATAGATCTACAATAAATCTAATAATATCAATTATTTAAAAATGTTCATTTCAGAAATCAAAAAAAACTAGGTCAGCAATTTTCCTCATCAAGCTTGACTTCGTCTTTGCCGCCATAAATATTTTAGTAGTTTCGCTCAAAATTTGAGGCATGCTTACGAAACCACATACAATAATACTACTCATTCTAGTCTTCGTATTCATTTCGGTTGATGGTGTGCATGCTCAAACGGACATTTCGAAACTTCCATTTAATGAATCGGAAGAATTACATTATGAAGTTTTTTATAATTGGGGATTTATTTGGATTAGTGCTGCAACTGTTGATTTTACGGTAGAACCCTCAGATAATTGTTATGAGAACAGTTTATTACTTAGCAGCAAAGGTAGATCTTTAAAGGCATACGATTGGATAATGGAGGTTGGTGGCTTTTACTCAACTTACGTTAACAAAAATAACCTAAACCCAATTCATCATATTCGCGACACAAGAGAAGGGAGCTTCGAGCTGCATAACGAATACCGCTTTGATTACGACAACGATTTGATCTACTCAGAATTTGAAGATTCTGATCATCCCAAACATGCCGATACCATTCCATTGCAAATAAACGCAGCTGATCTTGTGGCAACCGCCTACCAGATTAGAACCATGAGTTTTGATGCCTATCAAATAAATGACTCTATACCGTTCAAGATTCTTCTTGGTGGACAATATCACAACATCTATATTCGCTATTTGGGTAAAGATTCCATAGAAATCGAGAATGGAACACAGTATAAATGTTTAAAGTTTTCAGCAATATTAGTTGCCGGAACCATTTTCGATAGTGATGAAGAAATGATGGTTTGGGTGAGTGACGACAAGAACAAAGTACCTGTTCAGGTAGAAGCTAAAATAGCAGTAGGTAAAGTTATTGCATCTTTAAGCTCAAGCGTAGGAATAAGGCACCCACAAACAGCTCTGATTCAAACCGAGCAATAAAAGTTCAATTTATTTCTAATAACAATGGTTTTAGTCATCCAGAAAATCCTTAACAATAACAGCATGGTCAAATGCTAGATCAGGAAGTTCATTTATATTAAACCACCGAGCATCTGCAGCATCATCACCACTTCTTATAGCTGAGCAATGATATTCTACTTTGCCATGAAAAACTATTGAGATGGTTCTTCCGCGTGGGTCTCTTCCGGGTTTACCATAGGTTTTAAACTGAGAAAGCTCATCTACTAGCAATGAAGTTTCTTCTTGAAGCTCGCGATGAGCCGCATCTTGCAAATCCTCATCCATATCTACAAATCCGCCTGGAAGCGCCCACATACCTGCAAAAGGCTCCTTCCCTCTTTCGATCAATAAAATTTCTGCTAACGAGTTGTTAACCCTAATTACAATCATATCAACTGTAACCATTGGCCTTGCATATTCATATGTGTACCCCATAGTAGTTGTTTTTACAGAGTAAATATAGGTATTAGCAAGAATATATTAACATTAAAACGCAAGACTATTATTGAAATAGTCTTGCGTTTAATATTTTTCTTTAGTGCCAGAAGTGCACTTAAGGTATTTCTATCTGATTATAAAGCCAGGTTTGATACGTTTCTATAATTAGTTTCTGTTCCCGACGAACCGCTAGGTAAGTACCAGTCTGAGTAACTTTGTCCCGAAGTAGTAGCCCAAGTTGTAAAGAAATTATACCCATCATTAATTGGCGTACGCTCAACAGTCCAAACAAAATCCTGGGTCACATCAATAGCCCATGGCAGGTTGCTTGCTGTTAAATACGACTTTGCTGATACTAGTTTATTACCATTCCATGCGTTCGGATTGCCATCATCGTAATTAGTTCCGAATAGCGTTAAATCTGCCAAATCAGTAGGCTCGTAATATGGTAAATGAATTTCATGAGCTCTAACACCCTGTGCTGTTAAAAATGGATTCCAGCCATCAATGAAAATATCCATTTCGTCGGCTACATTACTATTTAAGGTAAATACTGTTTGATAGGTTAAACCTTCGTACGAATAATCGGAGACAGAATACAGCATAACCGTTGGATATGTTTGACCGGCCTCGAAGCTATTATTCACAACACCTGATACTGAAGAATACCATGAAGCACTATTTCCAGGTAATTGAAATCCAAATCCGTTTGTATAACCAGCTCCAATATTGTCTATTACAAAATTACCAATAAGCTCTACAACATAGCCATCAGCATTGGTAACCACTGTAAAACGATAATTAAGAACCAGATCGTTAAAATCGTAATCTGCCTTGGCAGGCCATGTATCTTCAAATGCAATAAGCCCGTTACCACCGGCAGGATAATAAGAGTTAAATGCTCTTGTCGCATCATTTGGATAAGCATCGTCGTCATCAGCTATTCCATCCGCATCTGCATCGGCAGCGGCCTCGGTAAGTAGTACATTATCAAAATGCACTTCACCTTTACCAGAATTGGTTGTAGCTAAAACGACTTTAATATATGCTACATTTACCGGACTTGTTTGTGTGATTGTATATGTATTCCACCCACTTTGATCAACCTCTATATCGTAACCAATAATTTCCTGGCCATTACTTGAAAAGAATGCTAGTTCAACGTAGGGTTCTAAATCATCTTCGTCATCAACCAGGTCAGCATCAACCTGCAATACATATTCTGTATTAGGAGTTCCTAAGATATAATAATAGGCAAATGTAAATTTATTGGTTTTATTATCCGTCATTTTCATCACCTCATTATTACTTACAGTTGCAATCTGAGAATTTGGCTTGTTATTCTGCCACGACTTCAAAACCCAGATATCAAGATCGCTGCTTGAAATATTGCTTTGCAAATTATTTTCGTCTTCATAGTTGTAGTTCACGTCTTCAAAATCGCCATTATCAACGAGGTTATCATTTGTTAAGGCAGACTTAAATACCATGAAGGTATGTTCGATTTTATCGCCAGCTGTAATTGGTATTGTATTTACTTTGCCCAAATATTCAACAAGAATAGTTTCGGTAAACGACTCCACCGTAATCTTTCGCTTAAACACATTATCCTTAGGCATTCCTTTGGAATAGATAAAACTTTCATCTGATGATTTAATGGTTACAACCTCGTTGTAAGGAACGGTTATCTCGATTGTTTTCTCAGATTTTATCTTCCAATCAAAATCGTCAGAAACCAATACTTCTTCGAGATCGTCGGAATAGATTGTTTCCGGGAACTCTGGTTTCATGCATGCGCTAAACGACATTAATGAGACAGTAAAAGCTAAAACGAAACCCTTCAAAATAATTCTTCTCATAGTTTTTGATTTGTATCAATTGCTAGTTCAATAATGGCCTAACAAAAAGATATGTTAATAGCTTCTACGTGAAAGATAGAGAAGGGTTACCGGAAATTTTAAGGGTGCAGGTATTTAGTTTATGTAAACTTTTTATTCATACTTTATAGAATCTGCCGGATTTGATCTGGCCGAACCAATTGCTTTAAAATAGACCACTAATAAGGAGAATAATAGGATAGCAAAAAATGCCAGAATGAACGGAAGAATCCCGATACTAATGTGGAAAGCAAATTCGGACAACCATAAATTAATTAGATAAAATGAAACCGGAAACGCTATTATGGTTGACAGTGCAATAAGTTTGGCATATTCCATTGATAGTAGAAAGACAATGCCCGACGGTGTTGCACCTAGCACTTTCCTGATTCCGATTTCTTTTTGCCGTTGTTCAATGTTAAAAGAGACCAAACCAATGAGTCCGATGATTGAAATTAGAATGGAGATGATCGCAAAATAACCTACAATGGTTCTCAAATTCTCCTCATTCTTGTAATGCTTCTCTATGCGCTCATCAACAAAGAAATATTCCATAGGCCGATTGGGTGCAAAATCTTGCCAAATAGACTTAACATACTTAAGTGTTTTTTTAAGGTAAAGGGGCTTTACCCTGAACACCATGTATCGGAACCTACTCTCACTAACCATTATTACCAAAGGCTCAATTGGATTATGTAATGAAGCATAATGAAAGTCCTGAACTACCCCAATAATTTTACCATCAAGCATACTGCAGTTCATTTTCTTACCTATGGGGTTTTCTCCCAGTCCAAGATATTTTGCAGCAGCCTCGTTAATCACAAAACTATTGGAAGTATCAGAAGCATATGTCCTGGAGAATAATCTGCCCTTTTTAAGATTAATGTCTAACATATCAAGAAAATCGAAATCCACCAACAGGTAGTTCATGGTTGTCTCCTGATTCTTTTGTTGCCGGTCGATAAAAAAGATTAAACGGCCAAAACCACCAGGCACACCGGGTAAAGTGTGTGTAAAGGCAGCCTTTTCGATGTATGAATTTTGGAGTAATTGCTTTTTGATAATCTTAGTATCGTTCACCAAAACAGAATCCCATGGAAACTCTACTGCAACCAGGTGATCATCGTTAAAGCCCAAATCCTGGTGTTTCATAAAGCTAGTTTGCTCCACAATTAGAATAGTACCAACTATCATTATTAGCGATATAACAAACTGAAAAATTACTAATATCCTGCGTAACCACCCAGCTGATATGAGAAAGGATTTATTGGTGCTGAGCAAACGCTTAGAGGTACCACCCTTAAGCACTTCATTGGGCATGAATCGGCTTAAATAAACTGCTGGATAACTTCCGGCTACTACGCCAATAAAGACGGTTATTGCCAAAGAAAGCAGCAGTATTTTGGTAAAAATATCTGAAGAGAAAAATTCCAGATCTTTTCCGGTAAGGCTGTTAAAGAATGGTATACACAGCTCGGTGATTGCAAAAGCGATAATAACCCCAACAATAGCTATAATAATTGATTCGCCAAGAAACTGAATGACGAGATCGGCCCTACTGCTGCCAACTGTTTTACGAATGGCTACTTCCTTGGCTCTAAAAGCATAGCGCGATGTCGCCAGGTTGGTGTAGTTTATACATGCAATAAGCAATATAAACAGGGCAATACTCGCAAAAAGATAGATGTATTCTTTGTTAGTATTGCTTGGAATGTCAAATTTATAGTCTGTAGTAAAGTGTATTTCCTTAACCGGTTGAATAGCATAATCAATGGTAATATTTAAATCCCGCTCAATTATCCAGGGCAGTATCCTTCGTGCATAAAAATCATCCAACTTATCGCCAAACTGCAGGCCGCTCTCAACAGATGAAAATTTTAAATAAGTAAAGAATGCCAATTTCATCCAATCCCTCTTATAATTATATAGCTCGTGATCAATAAGCGACATAGGCATAAGCGCATTAATTGTGAGATGCGACTCAAAGGCAGGCTGTTCTAATACTCCGGTTACCTGCAATTCATAAGTAGCAAACTTCAACACCTGTCCTACCGGATCCTCATCACCAAAAATCTTAAAGGCCAGCTTCTCGGACAAAAGGATGCTATTGGGATTTTTTAAGGCTTCATCTCTGTTTCCAAGCTTTAGCTTAAAATCAAATACATCAAAAAATGATTCATCAGCAACGTAAATATTGCTTTCGCTATACACTTCATCGCCGTACCAAACTGTTGATTTACTAGCCGAGAACATTCTAACACTGGCAATAACCTCTGGGTAATCCTCTTGCATAGTAGGTGCAACACTATACCCTGTATAAGCAAACGGATCATCATTATCGGGTGTATGCAAGGTTTGTGTTACTCTGTAAATCTGATCAGCGTCTTTCCAATATCTATCATAGCTCAGTTCGCTTTGGATATATAAGAAAATGAGAATGCACGATGAAATACCAACTCCCAAACCGGCTATGTTAAGAAATGTATAAACTTTGTTTTTATACAAATGCCTAAAAGCTATTTTTAAATAGTTGCGGTACATACCCTGCCGCGCTAGCGATATCTGTGCCAAAGGATGCTATTTTTATGTTTTACAGAAATCTAAGGTACAATAATATTTTACTTAGAACACGCGCAATTGACCGAATATGCAACATGCCTGTTCGTTTATGTACAATTAAATAAGATTAAACAAAAGGCCGCGAAGCATATTTGCTTCGCGGCCTACAGAATACGAATATATAATTTGTACAATTAATTCTTAACTAAGAATTTATCAATTCCAACAAATGTTCTTAACGAAAGATCTGACACATGACCATCAAACATGCCATCTTTATTAAGGCTTGATGTAACCACACTGGTCATTTCACCTCCAAGATTATATGAGTTAAGTTTGATTGGCTCGATCATGCCATCGCCTTCAATGCTAATACTAAACTGTGGCGATGCCACATTAATTGCAGCATCATCAAGAAAAGCTGTACTTCCCAATCTGGATAGAGAACTAACATAGGCAGCTGATGCCAACGAATCAGTTGCCTGACCATTAACCAACCAATAACCGTTCTCTTTCATCATTACAAATGAGCTATCGCCTGGATAGCTAAAGGTAATCTTGTTCCATGCAGCAGCATCTTTGTATATTAATTGATTATCTCTGAAAGAACCGGGTTCTCTGTTAAAAGCCATATTCAGAAATCCATCAACTGCATAAACTTCCTGGTCTTCATAGCGACGGAGGAAACTTGTTCCACTACCTGTTTGCTGATTATAAATAAACTTACCAATCATTAGGTCGGCAACCTCGGCTCCGTCCTCATTTACCTTTACTCTAATTCCTGTAGAATCGGTTACCTCATATTTCTCCCAGCTGGTATTCGATTTCGCTACCATTCTTTTTGGTTTCAATACAGCAATTTGCGCAAGCATAGATTGAATTGCCGTTGAACTGGCCACCACTTTTCTATTATCATAATGTACATTCCACTTGTCGCCTTCCTTCTTTAATTGGATTTCGTTAAAGTTATAATCCTTCGGATAAAAAATAAGGGCATCAACAGCTGCTGTATCAATAACCGCAATATCAGAGATCATTGTGGTTTCTCCTGCATCCTTATTAAGGAAATGATTTGCAAGAAAAGCCCCAAGCAGCAACACGAATAATATTATTAAATACTTCTGTTTCATTTTAAAATGTTTTGAGATTAATTAACATAGCCTTCTTGCATACGCTTGATACGAAGGTTCTTTCTGCGCTGTGCTCTTATGAATCCATAAATAAGAATCAAAATAATAGGAAGCAAGAAATTAAACCACTTAAGAAATTGTTTTGTGCCATCTTCCATTTCGTCAATTGGGCGCGAAGTAATTCCTTTTGTGCGGAGCTCGATTAAACCTGTATCATCAGATAACCAATCGATAGAGTTCACAAAAAGACTAATGTTATCAGGATTTTTCTGCTGCGCTTGCTGTCCTTCGCCATTAATTGAGAAATCACCATCACTAATAACTACCATTTTCGAAGGCACATCTCCTGCAAGTTTACCCGATAAAATACCACCAACATTCAAATTAGAAAGACTTAATTCGTTATCCGTCCAGTTCTTATTTAAATCCATACTTAAAGGCAGGCTTAGCGTCGATGATTTTTCAGAACTCATAAGTATCGGAGTAAAATTAATTGAAGTATCGCCATTGTAACTTAGTGTACTGGCAAACTCAAGAAATACCTGCTCCAAGCCTTTTGTAATTGGATGATCGGCAAATGTTCTAATCATAGGAATGTACACAAACTGCATTGGGCGATTAAACCTAAAGAAGCCCTGCTGCTGCGTTACACTAATGGTTGCGCAATTCTTATCGATTACTGAATTATTCTCAACGGTAAGACCTTTATTGGCCAACCATGTTTCCAATCCTGTTGTGAGCTCTTTTGCCTGCTGCGTTTGCATATCAGCATCAATACGGTTAATACCAACATACATATTACCACCATTTGCTAAATAATTATCGAGCATAGCTAAATGACGTGGAGGAAATGAATCCTTGGGAGCAATTAAAGCAAGCGTTTTGTACTGACTTAAATCTGTTGAATCGGTTAATTCAACCGGTTCAATAGTATATAATATAGACAAAGCAAAACTAGCTTGCTCCATTAGGTCGATTGTTGGTTCGCCGTGTCCCTGAATAAAACCAATCTTAGGCTTATTAACTACCGATATTTTCTTTATACTGGTTGCCAAGGCGTATTCCATTGCTGCACCTTCGTTCATAAACGGAATGCGCTCGCTCATATCGCCATGTGTTAACACGGCACCAAGGTATGCCTTAATAACCTTCATCTGATCCTTTTCGCGTACTTGAATCTGAACTGGCTGAATACCGTTTTGCATAGCCTCTTGTTCTAATTCAGGCTTCTCGCTTGGATCGATAAATTCGTATACCACATTACCTCCTGAGATTTCATTAAACTCAATGAGCATATCTTTAAAGTCTTCACGAACTTTTAGGTATTGTGGTGGAAGATCTTGTTTAGTAAAGTAAGCCTTAACAGTTACAGGCTCCTCTAGGTTCTTTAGAATATTTTCTGTCGCATCGCTAAGTGTGTAGCGGCCTTCTTGTGTTAAATCAAGTCTGAACGAAAACTGATCAGACAAAACATTAACCAGCACCAGCACAGCTATGGTTAGCAATATATATATTGATGTTGACTTTTTATTTTCCATTTTTAAATACTTTTCTGATTATAAAAAGTTACTGATGTTTTTTAGCTAGAATACTTTCCGTCGCAGCTAATCCAAGTATCACAATTGACACAAAGAATATTAGATCTTTTGTATCAAGAACACCTCGCGCAATTGAATCGAAATGTGTTCGCGTACTAAGGAAATCAAATACTTCTCCTACAAAACCACCAATTCCGGCTGCCACCATTCCAAATATCCAATGGAAAAGAATACCAATGAATATGGCCAATAAGAAACCCACAATTTGATTGTTGGAAATACTACTGGCAAAAATTCCTATTGATATATAGGCTGCACTCATCAGTATCAATCCAATATATCCGGAGATTACAGCTCCATGATCAACAGGGCCAATATTGGCAACGGTAATATAGTAAGGTATGGTTAGTGCAAGGGCAATACAGATCAACAATAAAGTGGCTAAAAACTTGCCAACAATAACATGCGAATCTTTAATTGGTTTGGTTAGCAAAAATTCTATTGTCCCGGATCTATTTTCTTCGGCCAGCTGCCCCATTGTAAGGGCTGGAATAAAGAAGAAAAGTGTCCAGAAAGCTATATTAAAAAATATTTGAAGGCTGGCTTGCTGGCTGTAAAATACATCGGCTACATATACCCATGTAAAAAAACCTGAAAACCCCAGAAAGGCTATAATCATTATATAGGCCATCAAGGAATCGAAAAAGGAATTAAGCTCCCTCCTACAGATTATCCAAATTTGTCTCATTGTAATTTATTTTAGTTTTCAGAATTAGTTCATTGTTAATTCATGGAAGATATCTTCCAATTTCGTCTGGATAGGTGTCATTTCGGTTAAGAACCATCCTTTATCACAACATAGTTTGAAAATTTCTTTTCGCGATGATAACTCTGGTCGGCTTTGCACCTCGTAACAGCTTTCGTCGCTATCAATCGGATCAATCAAATCAACCGTATCCAACTCCTGAATAGCAGTTATCACCTCGTTACGCTCTCCACCTTCAATAGCAATCCTTAGGATTTCTTTACCCTGCGCGTGCTTTCGTAATTCTTCGGAGGTACCATCAGCAACAATTTTACCTTTGTTAATAATCATGATACGATCACAGGTAGCCTCAACCTCTGCAAGAATATGAGAGCTAAGAATTACAGTTTTTTCGCGGCCGATATTCTTAATCAGTTCCCTGATTTCGACAATCTGGTTTGGATCCAGCCCTGTAGTTGGCTCATCAAGAATGAGTACATCAGGATCGTGAATTAAAGCCTGTGCTAATCCCACACGTTGCTTGTACCCTTTCGATAACTCATTAATCTTCTTGTGCTTTTCGCCCTCAAGACCACATACTCGTACCATTTCAAGAATGCGCTCAGAAACTCTTGATTTCTCGATTCCTTGTAACTCTGCTACAAACTTCAGATAATCAATCACATTCATTTCAGGATACAATGGATTATGCTCTGGCAAGTACCCAATGACTCTTTTAACTTCTTCTGGTTCTTTCGAAACGCTATAATTCCCTACAGTAATTTCACCCGAATTAGGTATAAGAAAAGAAGTTATCGCCTTCATTGTCGTTGTTTTACCTGCACCATTAGGTCCAAGAAACCCCAACACCTCTCCTGTTTTCACTGTGAAAGAGATATCGTCTACAGCTTTCTGTAACCCGTACTGTTTTGTTAGTTTGTTAATAACAATATCCATAGTTCACTAATTTTATTAAACCTCATGCAAAAAAAACGAAATTTTCAGCTACTGTAAAGTGTTAATCAAATTCTTAACTTTTTTTAACAAGGGTAAAAACTATTTGGGAATTAAAACTTCTAATAGCAATTTTAAGGCTAAGCAAACCTAATAATGAATGAATTAAACCTAGGTAAAAACGTGTATGTAAATGTTATTTTACAAAGCTATTGCTCATTTACACTTTTAAAGTAAACCTCTAGATCGTCTAAAATATGCCAGCCCATTCCGCGAATATTTACCATGGTCATCATGATAATAATATGATCACATCTCTCTACAATTTCTTGAGCTGATTTCTTTGGTATCGTTCGGCCCGTATTCATTTTTGCCCTTTTATTATAATACCAGTACTCAGAATCCTGATGAAACAATATTTTGGGAATTCGTGCTTGAAATGGTGCATCGTAAAAACTATCGCTTACCACTAATACTTTAGGCTTTTTATCATAAATAGTATCAACGGCAAAATTACAACTATAAAGGCCTACTTCGTCCCAAGCTTGAAATATGTTCATTGTGCGATAGATATCAATATCGCAGACTTCGGGCTTCTCAATCTCAGGCTTTCGAATAATTAAGTCGGGATAGTTTTCCATATTCAGCCATTCAAGATAATCGGCAATGGTATCTAATGCATAGGCAGAAGCTTGCCGTGTCCAATGAATGCCAGACTTAGCAAATAGTGGATAAGCAACGGTATCTTTCAGTTCCAGATAATACTTATTCAAATCTAAATAATTAATTTCCTCTTCATGAAACAGCTTCACAAGTACATTATAGTTGGAACTATCACGGTCTGGCTCGTAAGTATGCGTATCTGGTAAGTATTCCGGCAATACTGAATGTTTCCCCGGAGCAATTACAAAGGTTATCGTTTTGTTTAGTGCTTTTAAACACGACTGTATATATTGATACTTTCTAACTTGTTCTACAAAATAAGC
>JBFHES010000126.1:0-12674 GCA_041584015.1 Bacteroidales bacterium | reverse complement strand
CTGTGAAAGAGTCAAGCTTCGATCTGTTTGCTTTTCTGTACGATGCTTTAAATACGAATGGAATTGCAAGTTTATCAGTAATTTCTATAATACGTTCAGCAATTTCCATTACCACCGCCTCACCTTCTACAACACACGGACCAGCTAAAAGAAAGAAGTTACCGCTGTTTGTGTTTTTTAAACCGGGTAACTTATTTGAGTCAAAATTCATAATTAAAAAATAAAAGTTAATGAAGTATTTAGTTGTTGCATGTAAGCGTTGTCAATATCGGTTAAACCAATAATGTCGCCGTATTGCAATTTGGCATAAACATGATCTTTAATATTCGCTCTAATCTGAATGGATGCAAATTCACCAACATCAGAAATTGTTCCCAGTTCCAGATTGGCATAGATGCGATCGCTAATTCTAAATGATGTATTTAAGTTTAGAATTGTTACGGAGGTGCTATTAAAGTAGTTGCTGGCACCAATACTTACAGCATGGAATAACTTGCCACTAAATATCTTACTCACTGACACATGAAGCTGGGCAGGAAGTGTTGTTCTATAGGATCCAGCTTTAAGTTCATCATCATAAAACAGATTTGTAAGGCTATCTACGTCGAGCACATTTCCCATATCAAAATCAAAATCAGGGAATAATTCAATGGATGTTGGTGCTAGTTCCGCACTTACTTTTGTATCAACCAGCTGTCCATTCTTGTTAAAATTAATTGCACCCAAATTATCCAGATCCAACTGAAACAATAAATTACTTCGTTTATGTAAAAATGAAAAATCGAGATTTAGTGCTGCACCGAGGCCCGAAAAGCTCATCATATTTGAAGCTGTTGTATCGGACGAGTAAAACATATAGTCCATGTCGAGGGTCACTTCTTCGCCATAAAGTGCTGTGGCAACTTGTGCATCTCTAACATCCAGTTTAAATAAATCCTGCCCTTTTAAAATGGACAATCCGGTATTTAGTTCTAGTGTATACTTATCATTATCCCATACATTTAAAAGGTATGCGCTTAATGACTGATAGCTGGTATAACTAAGAACCGATTTTGACAGATCAGCAACATCTCCTTCAAAAAAACTATTTCCTCTGAAAACTAAATTGAAATAATCATCTGAATAGTTGGCACTGGAAAAATAGTTAGAGCCAACACCTAGTCCCCATCCTATTAATCTGCCATTCTTGCTGTTAGCAGAATAATGATTAAATCTAGCCGCAAAGCGATTGTCGCTTAATAAAAAGTTATCCCCATTTAGTCGCACCTTATTCTTTAAGTCTTCATCAATAAACTCGTTTGAAAACAATGCATTTGCAAAACCCAAGTTAATCGAATTTGAAACGATTAGATTAGCTGTTTCAAAACTTACAACACTCTTTCCTTTAAATGAAAAAGTTGAATCAGATGGAAACTGAATTGTGCTCAGTTGCCCCCATGTAAAAAACGGAACAACAATGAGCAGCATTGCGACTAGGTATTTCATGCTAAATTCCTGTATAGTTATACGGTGTTATTTGCTTTAGTTCTTGTTTAATGGCATCAGACACATCAAGGTTTTTTACAAATTCGGCGAAGGTTTCGGCAGTAACTTTATCGTTTTTACGGGTAAGCTCTTTTAGAGCTTCGTAAGGATTTGGATACTGTTCGCGACGCAGGATAGTTTGAATGGCTTCAGCAATTACACTCCAGTTATTATCAAGGTCGGCTTTTAACTTATCTTCATTTAAAATAAGCTTGCCCAATCCTTTTAATGTTGATTTTAGCGCAATCATTGTATGTGCAATTGGCACGCCTATATTTCTTAAAACTGTGCTATCAGTAAGGTCGCGTTGTAGTCTTGAGATTGGCAACTTATTACTTAAATGATCGCAAATGGCAGATGATATGCCCAGGTTTCCTTCCGAATTCTCAAAATCGATTGGATTCACTTTATGCGGCATGGCACTTGAGCCTACCTCACCAGCTTTAATTTTTTGCTTAAAATAGTCCATTGAGATGTAGGTCCAGATATCTCGATCTAGGTCAATAATAATGGTATTGATTCGTCTGATACCATCAAAAATAGCAGCGATGTTATCGTAATGTTCAATTTGTGTTGTTGTTTGCGATCGGTCTAAACCAAGCACGGAGTTAACAAATGTATTTCCAAACTCTACCCAATCAACTTCAGGATAAGCCACATGGTGTGCATTAAAATTACCTGTTGCGCCACCAAACTTAGCAGAGAAAGGCACCATCTTTAAAAGTTGTAATTGCTTGGTTAGTCGCTCTGCAAATACAAAAACTTCTTTACCTAGCCTGGTTGGTGATGCAGGCTGTCCATGTGTTCTGGCAAGCATCGAAACATCTTTCCATGATTCGGCTAGCTCGAAAAGCTTATTTATTAATTCATCATACAAAGGATACAGCACATCATGCATCGCCTCCATCAATGATAATGGTGTTGCTGTATTATTGCAATCTTGAGATGTTAAGCCAAAATGGATAAACTCCTTGTATGCCTCAAGTCCAAGTGCATCAAATTTTTCCTTAATAAAATACTCTACTGCCTTAACATCATGATTAGTCACCTTCTCAATATCCTTACAGCGCTGAGCATCAGCCTCAGAAAATTGCTCAACAATCTTCTTTAATTCCGGAAATAACTTGCTGTCAAAACCCTTAAGTTGAGGTAAAGGAATTCTGCACAAACTAATAAAATACTCAATTTCAACATGAACTCTGTATTTAATAAGTCCAAACTCAGAAAAATACGGAGCTAATGCTTCAATCTTATTTCTATATCTGCCGTCAATCGGCGAAACTGCGGTTAATTCTGTTAATTGCATCTTAATATTATTGCTTTTGCCCGCAAAGTTATAATAAACTGTTAATCATAATTTCAATTCTGAGATTAATGTTTATTTTTAAACTCTAAATCCAAAATAATTACCAATGAAAAGAAATCTACTAGTTACACTTTTACTCACTATAATGTGTATTTATAGTGTGCAAGCACAAAACTTTGTGGTGAGTACTCCACAACACAAAAATATTGTACTTGAAGAATACACGGGAATTCACTGTGGGTATTGTCCTGACGGTCATTTGAGAGCAGAACAACTTGCAACTGATTTTCCAGATAGAATTGTTTTAGTTAATGTGCATGCCGGATCGTTTGCAACACCTGCTGCAGGTGAACCTGATTTCAGAACCATTTATGGTGAAGCACTTGCTACAGAAATGGGTGTTAGCGGTTATCCATCAGGAACAGTAAATCGTCACATTTTTCCTGAGTTAGAATCGGTTCCAGCACTTAGCCGTTCAGCATGGTACTATGCAGCACTTCAAAAAATGCCTGAACTATCTCCAATTAATGTTGGTTTTGAATCGATGTTTGATACTGCTACAAATGAACTTACCGTAAATGTTGAAATGTATTTTACCGGTGCTGTAACTGGTGATTGCTTTTTACAAGTTGCATTGCTCGAGAATCATGTATTTGGATACCAGTCTGATTATACAAATGGAACGCAGCAAAATTATGATCACAAACATATTTTGAGAGACCTTTTAACTGGTCAGTGGGGAATGCAAATTACTCCTGGAGCAGTTGGAACGTATGTAACCCAAACAATAACATCTACGGTTGATCCTAGTTTCGACATTAACAATTGCGATCTTGCAGTTTATGTAAGTGAGAGTCATTTCGAAGTTTACACAGGTGTTATGTCAACGGCTGTTGATGGTTTCCATGATGGATCTACAAGTTTATACATTGGTACCGTTCAAGAACCTGTTAGCGCTGCTCTTCTTGGTGCAGATGGACAGGGAAGTGATTTCTCTTTTGAATTTGGAAGCGCCATAGCTGGTGACGAAGATTTTGATATTACCTTAAGTTCAGACAATGCACCTGCTGATTGGGCAGGCACATTTGAAATTGGAGGGGCATCATATGCTTCACAAACAACATATACTATTAACAATGCAACAGCCGAAGATTTATTAATTAATGTTGTTCCTGGACCAACACCAGCATTTGCAAAATATGTGCTCGAAATTAAGTCGGTTACATATCCTACTGCAGATTCAAGAATTGTTGAAGTTTATGTGATGAGTGGTGTTACTGATCTTATTGTTACTGGTTCTGGTAACTGGGGCGATGGTAACAGCTATAACTTTGAACAAGATTTTCATGATGGTTTAAGTCATGCAAATAATACAGCATTTGCTCAAGTTGGCGCCGACCTTCTTAAAGTCTCAAATGATGAAGGCATCCTTTCCGTTGTTAACAATATCTACTTAAATATTGGTTGGAAATTTCCATCATTACAAGAAACTGAAGCTACCGTTTTAAAAAGCTACTTAGATAATGGTGGAAACGTATTTATTTCAGGACAGGATATTGCCTGGGACATTATGAGCGGTGATGGTTACGGTGGACCAGAAGCACAGTCATTTTTCACAAACTACCTAAATGCAGGTTATGCCAATGATGGTTCATCAGCCAACAGCCAGTTTAATGCTGTAAGCACTGATCCTATTTTTGGAGATATTGCAAACACTACATTAAGCGATATTTTTGGTGGTAACATGTACCCGGATCAACTAACTCCACTAAACGGAGCTGAAGCTATTTTTACCTATAATACCGCTGCTAAAATTGGTGGATTGCGTTATACCGATGGTAACTATAAAGTGGTTTATATTGGTGTTGATATAGCTATGATTGATGACGCTGCAGTGCGAAAGGAAATTCTTAAACGTTCGCACGATTGGTTCTATAACCTGCTTGACAGCAAAGAGACCACTCTAGATAACAGTATCTCAATTTTTCCAAATCCAAGTAATGGTATTGTTAATGTTCAAATTGAGAATACTTCAGGCAATTTTACTGTAGAAGTTATGGACATAACAGGAAAATTAATGCAGACTGTGAATACTAATGCTTCAAGAACAATTGACATTAGTTCTTACCAAGCTGGCATTTATTTCGTACGCGTAAGTACTGACACTGCTTCTCAAACAAAGCGCATTGAGTTGATTAAATAAAAGGAAACTACATATCCGACAGAGAAAGAGCTTCAGTTTACTGGAGCTCTTTTTTGTTAATTTAAACTGCGAACTATTACATTCTTCTCAACTTAAGGGGGGCTTCTACACGCTATCCGAACTACCTTTTCACTTTATGCTAGTTTAATTTTGCACATTTTTTAAACCAATCGTGCACAGTTCTGTTTAAGAATGAAACTAAATTTATGCAAAACAACGTTTTTGGACTAGAATTAAAACCGTGTAGTAAGGATCCCTTAACCGGATATTTCCGCGATGGAAGTTGCAATACGGAAGAAAAGGATTACGGCGTTCACACGGTATGCATAGTTGCTACTGAGGAATTTCTTACTTACTCCAAAGAGGCCGGAAATGATTTATCAACACCAAGCTTTCAATTTAAATTCAAAGGTTTAAAACCTGGAGATAAATGGTGTTTGTGTGCAGCAAGATGGTTAGAAGCCTACGAAGCCGGGATGGCTCCAATGCTTGACCTGGAAGCAACGAACGAAGCTACACTCCAAATAATACCAATGGATTTATTACTTAAATATGCGATAAAGGAACAACAAGAAGTTTAAAAATAATCTTCCCATTGAACGTGGTTCTTGCCTGCTGCTGCCAGGTAATCTGATGAAATATGAAATTCTCCGTTTCTAATTTTCGTGTAGATTCCTGCTATGATTGTTCCCAGAAAAGCACCATTTGATTGTTGCTGAAACGCTAAATAAGCTTCCGGAGTAATTTCCTCATAAATGAGTTTAAGATCAAAGGCCTTATTTAGATATGCAGTAAGTTGAGCTTGTGTAATAGCAGCTCCACATAAATTAAACACCTTACCGTTCCTATCATTATTAAGCAGCATTTTTGCATACGCATATCCTAACTCGTCACGAGAAACATAGGAACACATGCCACTTCCTCCGCAATTTGTTATTTTTCCGTCTGCCTTATAGTGCTCAATATAATCAACATCTGGTTCGATGTAAAGCCCATTGCGACCAATAGTCCAAGATAATCCGGATGCTTGTATATCTTTCTCTGTTTGTCTGTTGCTGTTGATTACGGGATCGAATGTGCTTTTTCCCGGTTTGCCAATAATGCTCGAAAAAACAAGCTTTGCAACTCCTGCATTTTTGGCGGCATCAATTATATGTTGATGTTGTTGAATTCTAAGGTCAGGCTCATCCATTCCGGAGACGATAAGTAAAGCATCTACTCCCTTCAAGGCAAGATCAAAATCGGATTGTTTGTTATAGTCACCTTTACGAATTTCAACGCCAAGATGCTCTGCTTTTTCAGGAGTTCTGGCAATGCCAATAACATTGTCTGCCCCAATTTCTAATTTTAAATTCCGAATAACGGCGGTACCCAAATTACCGTTGGCTGCTGTTACTGCTACCTTCATCTTAATTAATTAAAAAGTTAATACATAAAGCTACAGGAAAGCATTTCCTAAGCCTCTGAAAAAGCTACGAAGTGTAAGTTTAAACGTAAGTGTTACTTACTTTTGGCTGGAGCTCTTTCGATGCGCTCTTACGTGTTTTCCAAATTCTACCGGATCAAGCGGAATGGCTTGCGACTTGTTGTTTGGGAATGCGGCAATTAGCACCTCATCTTCCTTTAGTTCATTTACCCATTCATAAAGTTCTGCCAAGCCCATTGGCTCTGCCTGATAATCGTTCCAATCATCTTCAGAATATTTGCTGGCAAAATCTTCGTTTGGCCAAACAGGAATGTATTCCTGACCATTTTTATCTTCGAACATGGCAAACAAGCCAGGGCGTGCCTGAAGCAACCACAGTTCGCTATTTTCTGAAATCGAATTCAATAAGTATTCGTATCGCTCTTGATCCGAAAGTTCATTAACATTTATTGCATCCATTACGCTTTCCTTTCACCTATCTAATTAAGCACTGTGGCTTGTTCTAAAATTACCGGATAAACATATCCGGCCCCAAAATCTTTATCCAACATGAGTGTTCCTTCAATGATAATTGTATCACCTAACTGAACTTTATCAGTTGTTGTTATCGTTAAATCAAACTCACCATTATGATCTGTTCCATCCTGTAAGTGAATCCAATTCTTTTTCATAATCATTTCGTTGTAGCGCATTACTACACCTCTCAACTTAAGTTGCTTTCCATTATACTTCTCAGTATTTGCATAAATATCTGCAATGGATACAGCTCCATCCGGCCGTTTAAGTTTGATATCGTATTTTGTGCCTTGAGCAGTTTTTGTATTGTGCTTTTCTTTGTACCACTTCTCAGCTTTTTTTATCGGCTTATTACTAATTTCTGAAACAAATAGAATAGACTCAAATACACGATCAAGCTCTTTGCTTTTAAAGTCATTCATTTCAAACGCATCAATATAATAAAGGGTATCTCCTACCGACGCCAGAACTTTATCAGTTGAAATCCAAAATTCAACAAACTTCTCCTTTACATTCATGTATGAATATTTCTCACCATGTAGAACCTCTTGTACCACAACTACATGATTTTTATCTATGCTATTGTCAATGCTTACAGGTTTTTGTTTTTCCTTACATGACGAAAACGATAAGACTAATAGAATGAAGGTAATAGAATAGATTGATTTCATAATTGACTCATTTAAATTCCACACAAAAGTAAACTTAAAAATTAAAAATAAGTAAAGGGTTTCAAATTAACTGAAAACCCTTTACTATTAACTTAACATTACGAAATATCTTTAACTCAGAAGTATCTTTATACAGTATTCGTTTTAACAACAGTTGTGCTTTTGCTTTGTTCTTTCAAACTTATGAATCCCAATCGATTCAATACAAAATCTAAATAAAAAATCTGGTTTTTTAAGTAATCCATAGTTTTATCAAGTAAACGAAAATCTTAATTTTACGCAGTCTTACAAAAAAATAGAATCATGAAAAATATCTATTGGATATTTCTATCAGCAGTAATCATCTTTTCCGGATGCACTAGTTCATCGCATTATTTCAAAAAAGGAAATTACCATATGGCTGTTGTCAAGTCGGTTGAGAAATTGCGTAAAAAGCCGGATAGCGAGAAAGATATTGCTGTGCTAAGGAAAGCCTATCCAATGATTAATCGTCAGGAAATGGAGCGCATCACTTTTCTTAAGAAGGAAGGTGTACCTGAAATATGGGAAGAAGTTTTCGAGATTTTACATGGTTTAAAAAAGAGACAAGACTTGGTTCGTACTGTAGTTCCATTAAAATATCCGGGAGGCAGCCTGGATTTTCCGGTAAAGGATTATGACAATGAAATTCTTCTGGCCAAAAGAAATGCTGTTGAATACCTTTATGCCCATGCCAGTGATTTGCTAAGACGAAATAATAGAAAGGATGCCCGACGTGCCTACTACGAATTTAAAAAAGTACAATCGTATTATACCGTGTACGAAGATGTAGACAAGTTAGTAGAAGTGGCTCGTGAAAAGGGTACAAGTCATGTTTTTATTGGCGTTAAAAACAATACAATATTTAAGCTGCCAAAGGATTTTACAAATTCATTGATTCCCGAAGATTTATCTAGAATTAACTCTGACTGGGTAGAATACAGCCCATATGTAGCAAACCAGTCGTTTGATTATAAACTAGAAATCAGACTAAATAAAATAATTATCTCTCCTTCTATGATGGATACGAAAGAATATACTCAATCGAAGGAACTTGAGGACGGGTTTGAGTATGTGCTTGATGAGAACGGAAATGTTAGGAAAGATTCACTTGGCAATGATATTAAAATCGATAAGTTTAAAACAATTAGCTGCATTGTGAAAGAAACCATTCAGCGCAGAGAAATTAAACTCGAAGGTAGTTTGGTATATACCGATCTGCATACGCAAAAGGTTTTAAAATCGGTGCCAATTCATTCAGGCTTTGTTTTTGAGAATGTATTTGCAAATGCCAATGGCAATAGAGAAGCACTAACTGAGGAGGTGCTGTTATTATTAAAGCGTAAGCGAATGCCAATCCCTCGCGATTTTGACATGATCCTATCGGCTGGAGAGTTATTGCAAGAAACTATTTACAATGCAATGCATGCGAATAAAAAGGTTCCTAAGTAAGCGATGTAGCCTAACACTATTATTAGTGCTTTTTCTTCTTCTTTGAGCCAGTTGGTCTTACAAATTCTGCATAATCCAATTTTATTGGTAACACAATAACATGGTCTGTTCCTGACGAATCTGTAATGGTGTAGTTACCGCTTATGGTAACCCTCACATCTCCATCATTTGCTATCGATTGTATGTATGTGTTTGTAAGAAAATCGTAGCGATCAAAAGTGGCTTTAAACATTTGGTCAATCCAGCAATAGGTCAGCGAATAGGCATCTGTTATATAGTTTCCGCTTACATATATTTGAATATCCTGATCACTTATAACGGATCCACTCAACATGCTTCCGGACCAAAGACATTTAACATCTAAGGTTATGCCTGATGCGTTTAAGATGATTTTTGACGGAGCGATTGTCATGCTCTGCGAATAAGCGCTTGTTGTTAGTAACAAAAAGCTCAGAATACCAATTGATACTAGTAGTGTTTTCTTCATGACTTGAATATTAAGATTCTTTAGTTTAATGAAACAAGTTATGACCAAATTAATAGTAAATGCAAGTTGTGTGAGATATGTCACATATATGTATGACGAGCAAGGTGAGTTAATATGTGATAAGTGCTTTTTCATTTTCATGAAGCAAGAAAGGAAATAAACAATTTGCTAACTTTGCCTGCGTTCATATGTAGAAAAACGAATAACCATGACAAGAATACTTTCAGTTGCCTTTGTACTAATATTAATGTTAAGCGCATGCAACACCGAATTGCCTTCGGCCTGCTTTGATATTGATTACACAATTATAAAGGTTGAAGATGAAATAACTTTAACCAATTGCTCAGATAATGCAGATACCTACTTTTGGGACTTTGGCAATGATTCAACGACGACAACAGAATCGCCAACAGTGAAATATCACCAGGCAGGAATTTATACAATCAGCCTTACAGCTTTTAAAGATAAAAAGCAGAATATTGCGTTTTATGAAATAACAGTAATTGATTAATAGCTTATAGTGTCAACTGTTTGACCAGGCAATCTTTCCACCTTAAATAAGCATCCATATAGGCTTGTTTGTTTTTTTCATCGGGTTGTACCTTTTCAGCTTTAACTAAACTTTCAAAAGCTTCGCTGGTAGATTGAAACAAGCCCGCTCCAATGCCAGCTGCTCGAGCTGCACCCTGCGATCCATCTGTATTATACAGTTCGATTGTTGCGCCAGACACAGTAGCTAAAGTTTCTCTAAGTACAGGACTTAAAAACATGTTTGCTTTTGCAGCTCTAATGCTGTTCTGTTTGATTCCCATCTCACTCATCAATTCGAGACCATAATTTAAGGCAAAGGCAATTCCTTCATGTCCGGCTCTAAATAAATGCGAACGTTTGTGAATATTAAAATTTAATCCATGAATTTGAGCATCTATGTTTCTGTTGCCTAACATCCGTTCAGCTCCATTTCCAAAAGGAAAAACAATGAGACCTTTCGAACCAATTGGTATTTCATTTGCAATTCGAGCAATATCATCCGGGAATAACTTTCCATCTGAAACATTATTTTTCAACCAGCTATTAAGAATGCCAGCTCCATTTAAGCATAAAAGCACACCCAACCTTGGATCGGTATGCTGATGGTTCACATGGGCAAAGGTATTCAGTCGTGCCTGGGGATCGGCAATATATTTATCTGTTACACCATAAATAACACCCGAAGTTCCTCCGGTTGCGGCCATTTGTCCGGCTTCTGTTACCTGAAGAGCAAATGCATTGTTGGGCTGATCACCTGCACGATATGCTATAGGTGTACCTGGCTTTAAGCCTAATTCTTCTGCTACCTCCGCTTTAACTCCTCCAGAAACACCAAATGCAGGAACTACATCTGGTATTAAATCAGCATCTATCCCGTAATGCTCCAGCAGCGAATGGGCCAAAGCATTCTCTTTAAAATCCCATAGAATGGCTTCGGAAAGACCTCCAACTGTAGTATTCACTTCACCTGTAAAGCGCATTGCGATATAATCACCCGGCAGTAGAATTTTATGTATTTGATCATATGTAACCTGATGATGTTCTTGGATCCACTTTAGCTTTGAGGCTGTAAAGTTGCCCGGTGAATTTAAATAGCGATCAAGACAGTAAGCTTCGCCTAAATCGGAATAGGCCTCCTCTCCTATACCAGTGGCACGGCTATCACACCAAATAATCGAACGACAGATTAATTCTTGTTTTTTATCGATGAGCACCAAGCCATGCATTTGATAGGAAATTCCAATCGCCTTTATATCATGCGCTTCAATGCCAGCTTCCATAATAGCCTCTCTACAGGCGCGGAGTACATTTTGCCACCAAATCTCAGGATCTTGCTCAGCCCAACCAGATTGTTCTGAGTTTATCTGCATATCAATTTTAGGCGAAAATGCTGTTTCCAATGAATAGCCGGAATTAGCATCGATGATTGATGCTTTAACCCTGGAGCTTCCTATATCGAGACCGAGTAAATACATGTTCTTTTTCTTTCGACAAATGTGAACTGTTCATCGCAAAAAAGCAACTAATTGTGCATTTATCTATCACGCTGCATCAGGCTTTGCTAAAAATATGGTGATTATTAAAACCTTATGAAAGAATGAGCGTAACAATACCCGGAACTCAACTTAAATTTGGACAAAATGAGAAACTTCACTCAAAGAGTGTTTGGGCTTATAATAAGCCTGGCATTACTCAGCGGGTACACACAGGCGGATAATACCACCTTTGGCGATAGCCTGCAAGTTAGTTATTCGATTAATCATCCTACCTGCTCTTATTCAGCAGATGGATTCATAGACATTACCGTTGCTGGCGGCATTTCGCCTCTCTCCTTTGCATGGTCAAACGGACTCGTATCCGAAGATGTATCAGGACTAGCAAGTGGTACCTATACAGTAACAATTACCGACAATGCAGCACCAGCAGCACCGCTTTTAAGTGTATTTAGCTGGGCATATACAAACACTGGTAACAATCATACCATATTTGTTCCATCAGGAAGCGTAAGCCTTAATGGTGTAGCGGTTACCGATGGTTTTATTGGTTTGTTTTACGATACACCAAACGGTCTTGAATGTGGTGGTTACAAAGCATGTATTGCCGGAAATAATGCCATCTCAGCGTGGGGTAGCCAACCTGCACTAAATGATGGTTTTGCTACTGGAGAAACATTTAAGTGGAAATTTTTCAGACCATCTGATGGAACAGAAGTTGAACTAACTCCTGTATATCAAACTTCATTCGCAAATGATAGTATTTATATTCCTAATGGAATTTCAGGAATTATTTCCTTATCAGGAACAACCACTCCTCCATCAGGAAGTTTATCAAGCGTATTGAGTTTTGATATTGTTGCACCATCAGCGGTTACAATCAATGCTTCTTTATCTGATTTTAATGGATACAACATCAGTAATAATGGATTAAGTGATGGTGCAATACAGCTTACTGTTAATGGTGGTACCGCACCTTATTCTTATAACTGGACTAATAGTAATGGAAATTCAGCCAATCTATCTGGATTAGCTGCCGGAGTTTAT
>JBFHES010000125.1:0-12682 GCA_041584015.1 Bacteroidales bacterium | reverse complement strand
TAAAGCCAACCATCACCAGCATAACGTTCAGCAAGCCGCCAACCACAAAGCCTGAAATTTTCAGATAACGCTTAGCTCTCACATTCAGAAAAATGATTGAGACTAATAAAAATAAGCTAAGTACAGCTATCGGTATTAATGACAGGCTATAGCCTACTGCCAGTAATATACCCAACATATATGGTAAGAGTATTCTTACAAACGGGTACTGCTTAATGTGTTCAGCATGCTCGAGCATAGATGAGATTATTCAGGTTAAACTCCAATACTAAGCCTGGTACGTCTTGCTCCTGTTTTGGTGAAAGCTGATCCAGTAAGAGAACTCCTTTCTCTAATGGATGGGGCATAATTGGAAACAGTTCAAAACGTATAAATCGATGATACAATTCGTTCTGAATGCTTGAATTTGTTGGAACAATTAGCTTGTATTCAAAGATATGATTTTTTACGAATCATGCAGCCTTCCATGTAGGCAAGTTTCACCAAGCTTTAAATGAAAATGTGAATTATGATAACAAAAAGTGTAAAAGTCTGTTATTATCTCATCAGTTTGTAGTTTGCTTCATAAATTAAATTGCTCTTTATTTGCAGACATATTACCGTGATATGATTGAGGAGATACGACGTATAAGTAAGTGGCCATGGGCAATGTTGATGATTGTCATCTTGGTTTTAAGTTCTTTCAGAAACAGTTCAAAAGATGTAGAGTTCCTGCTACTTGAACAGATTTCCGAAGATGAACAAATCACGCTCAATCAGTTACATCACGAAACTCTTCGATCAAAGGTTGATTCTTTCATGAGAATTAGCAATAAGCGTTACCGATTTAACGGCACTGTTTTATTGGCTTCAAATGGCAATATCCTGTTCGAAGGAGCTTATGGATATCAAAACCTCATTTCAAAAGACACGCTCAACGCATCATCAAGTTTCCAGCTGGCATCAGTAAGCAAGCAGTTTACAGCAGTTGCAACACTCATGCTTAAAGAACGCGGCTTACTAAAGCTCGAAGACAAGGTAACAAGCTATCTGCCAGAATTTCCTTACGAACGGATAACTATTGAAATGCTCTTGCAACACACTTCGGGCTTGCCCAACTATATGTGGATGCTGGAACACCATTGGCCGGACTCAACAATCCCCAACAACAGCGATTTACTTGGATTAATGGCAGAACTAAATTTGCCACTTTACTTTACTCCAGGCCGCAGACATGACTACAGTAACACCGGTTATGTAATGCTTGCCTCGCTTATTGAGAAGGTAAGCGAAAAATCATACAAGGATTTTATCGAACAAGAAATATTCAGACCTCTTGAAATGAACAACAGCTTTGTTTTTGTAAACGGACAAAACACTGATTCATTTAGAACCGTTGGTTATCTAAAGAAATGGCGTGGATGGCGCGAATACGACGCCACCGTACATGATGGTCTGGTTGGCGACAAGGGTATTTATTCAAGTGTTCAGGACTTGTACCTCTGGGATCAATCATTATATCACCACAGTCTGTTATCAGAGCACTCGCTGGAAGCTGCCTTTACCAAAGGAAAAATCAGAAAACGTTGGGAGTTTGCCTATGGCTATGGATTCCGAATTAAAAGCCGCGATGACAAAAAAATTGTTTATCACCATGGTCGATGGGAAGGTTTTAGAAACAGTTTTGTGAGGATGATTGAAGATGAGCTCACGGTTGTAGCTCTAAGCAATTCCGATTGTCGCTCCATTAGCACTATTTCCTATAAGCTGGAGAAAATGCTGGCAGCATCAAAACATCAACCAGAAATTGAGTTGGTTAATACTGCTATTAATTACGGACTTGGCTTTGGTATCGAAAAGCACGCGCTAATGATCGAGGATAATCCACAGCTGGTAATCAATCCGGCCAAGCTGGACAGTTCAATCTCCTACCTTGAGGCCATTGAAAAGCACCAGCTTGCAGAAATTATCCGCCAATTAAGGTCATCAATCACAGTGCAGAAGGCAGCCTAACAAGCTGAGCATTGTTTATAAAAAAATAGTCATTCCACATTTGATTATTTGCTTTTACAAGTCTTAAAAAGTTCCTTTGTCTTCCTTTTAAAAAAGAAAAAATCTTTTGTTGTGAGTAAATTTCTAAATGAATTAAACAACGTTCAGCGTCAAGCTGTAACGACCACCGACGGAGCCTCTTTAGTAATAGCAGGTGCAGGCTCCGGAAAGACCAGAGTACTTACTTTTCGAATTGCATATTTGCTTCAGAAAGGAGTTCCGGCCGGATCGATACTTGCCCTGACATTTACCAATAAGGCAGCAAAAGAGATGAAAGAAAGGATTGCGAAGATGGTAGGCGAAGACGCTGCTAAAAATCTTTGGATGGGTACTTTTCACTCAAAATTTGCTACCATACTGCGCTACGAAGCAGAACACCTCGGATTCCCCAAAAGCTTTACCATCTACGACACCCTGGATGCTAAAAACGCCATCAAGCAAATTGTACGCGACCTTAATCTGGATGAACAAATCTACAAACCAAACGAAATACTAAGTCGCATTTCGATGGCAAAAAACAACCTGATAACTGCAGAAGCTTATCAAAGCAATGCACAAGTACAGGCCGTAGATAAGAGCACACGAAAGCCAGAACTTGGACGTGTTTATAAGTACTACGCTACCCGATGTAAAAATTCAGGCGCAATGGATTTTGATGATCTATTGCTGAATACCAATATCCTGTTTCGTGATCATCCGGAAATTTTAGCAAAGTACCAACACCGCTTTAAATACATTCTGGTTGATGAGTATCAGGATACCAACTTCTCGCAGTACCTCATCATAAAGCGGCTGGCTGAAAAGAATAAAAACATTTGTGTTGTTGGTGATGATGCGCAAAGCATCTATTCATTTAGAGGTGCCAAAATTGAAAACATACTCAATTTCAAAAAAGACTATCCTGACTACAATTTCTTCAAGTTGGAACAAAATTACCGTTCTACTCAGAATATTGTAGAAGCAGCCAATAGCCTCATTTCAAAAAACAAAGAACAGATAAAAAAGAATGTCTTCTCCGAAAATTCTGTAGGCGACAAAATCAAGGTACTTAAAGCATTTACCGATGGTGAAGAAGGATTCCTGGTATCCAATAGTATTTTTGAAACCGCCTTGCGCAAACAGTTAAAATTCTCTGATTTTGCCATTCTGTATCGGACCAATGCACAATCGCGTATTTTTGAGGAATCACTACGGAAAGTAAACGTACCTTATAAAATCTACGGTGGTATTTCTTTCTACCAACGGAAAGAAATAAAAGACCTCATCTCCTATTTTCGATTAATCATTAATCGTAACGACGATGAAGCTTTACGCAGAATCATAAATTATCCTATTCGAGGTATTGGTAAAACAACTGTTGGCAGACTAGATGAAGCTGCACACATTAAGCAGCAGAGTTTGTGGGAAGTTATCCAGGGATTGGATCAATACAACCCGGGACTAAATCAGGGTACCATTACGAAAATCAGGGGGTTTATTCAGTTTATTGAAGTACATAGTGATGGAATTGAAAATAAAGATGCCTACGACAGCGCCTATCAAATTGCTGTAGATACTGGCATCTTAAAAGACTTGCATAACGACAAAAGCCCTGAAGCGCTAAGCAAATATGAGAATGTTCAGGAACTGTTAAACGGGATTAAAGACTTTACTTCGCTAGAGAAAAAAGACAAAACAGTTCCTTTGGTTGATTTTCTTGAGAATGTTGCCCTGCTGACCGATCAGGACAGCGAAAGCGAAGAAGATAACAACAAGGTTACTTTGATGACCATTCACTCGGCAAAAGGTCTGGAGTTTAAACACATTTATGTGGTAGGCATGGAAGAAGGTCTATTTCCTTCGAACCGTACAGCTGGCAATCAGCAGGAACTGGAAGAAGAACGGCGCTTATTTTATGTAGCTATTACGCGTGCCGAGGATAAGGCAACCATTTCATATGCACTATCGCGTTACAAATGGGGCAATCCGGAATCATGCAGTCCTAGCCGATTTATTAAAGAGATCAATCCATCCTTTTTGGACATGCCTGAAGAAGATGATTTTGCATCATTTACACAACGTTCTGCTGCTAATCGTCCAAAGCCAGGCGACACAGCTGCCAAGTTGAGTTTTAAGAAACACGCCAGCAAGCCTGTAAAAAAAGGTGTCGAAACTGTTGTTCCTCCGCAAGCCAAACCAAACTTGAAAAGGGTTCAGCATTCCAGCAGTGGAGGCTTTAGCTCCGATAACAGTTATGCCGATTTGGTTGCTGGAGCCAGTGTGGAGCATGAACGATTTGGTGTGGGTAAAATATTAAACATTGAAGGTGTTGCTCCGAATAAAAAAGCAACCGTATTTTTTCAATCGGCCGGACAAAAGCAGTTATTATTAAAATTTGCCAAATTAAAGGTGATCGGTTAAGGTTAAAGAAAAGTAGAATTCACATAAAAGCGACACTCAACAGATTCATTCAAAAAACGTTAATTTTTGATATGAATAGTAATTACTGTACTTTTGTTGCCTCCCAAGTTGCATTATTGGGTTTAGTTGATTTAATTTGATATATGGATTATAATACAAGTAGAAAGAAAATCATCCTTCCGGAATATGGCAGGAACATACATAACATGGTCGCACATATTAAGACCGTAGAAAGTAAAGAAAAGAGAAATCAATTAGCACAAGCGGTTGTAAATATCATGTCGAGCATTCATCCTGGTTTTAAAGGATCGGATAGCAACGACCTGAGAAGAAAAATGTGGGACCACTTATTTATCATTGCTGATTTTGATTTGGATATCGATGCACCATTTCCTGCTCCAACGCGCGAAAAGTTCTACGAGAGACCAGAGCCAATTCCTTACCCACAGCAACGTATGACCTACAAGCATTATGGCAGAATGCTAGAAGATCTTGTACTGGAAGCTACGAAGCTAGAGGAAGGCAAAGAGAAAGACATGCTTGTTGAGGTACTGGCCAATCATATGAAAAAGCTTTACCTCATCTGGAACCGCGACAGTGTTAGCAACGACCTTATTCTAAAAGATCTGCTTAAACTATCCAAAGGACAACTTACTATTCCGGAAAACATCCAAATTGGCGATTATAAGGACCTGGTTGTTAAAAAGCAAGAACGCCCTTCAAAACCAGCCAGAGGAGGATCGCGTCAAAAGAAGTCGTACGACAAACGCGGCTCTGACAAATCTTATGATAAAAGAGGACCGGGCAACCGGAGATAAATATTAAAAAATTATAAAAACCTGGCCGTAACAACTCGATTATTTGCCAGGTTTTTTTTTCAAACTATTTACCATGGCAATTTTCGAAATTCAAGGCGGCAAACAACTTCGTGGCGACATCATTCCGCAAGGCGCCAAAAATGAAGCACTACAAATCATCTGCGCTGTACTTTTAACTCCCGAGGATGTTATCATAAAGAACATCCCTCAAATCCGCGACGTAATCAAGCTAATTGATTTACTCGCCTCAATGGGTGTTGAAGTAAACAAAGTATCAGACGAAGAATATCATTTTAAAGCAGAAGACATTAATGTTGAATATTTGCTAACCGATGAGTTCAAACAAAAAGGCGCATCACTAAGAGGATCGGTAATGATTATGGGACCACTCCTCACTCGTTTTGGCAAAGGTTATATGCCAAAGCCCGGTGGTGATAAAATTGGTCGCAGACGATTGGACACGCACTTTATTGGTTTCCAAAACCTGGGCGCCAAATTTAACTACGATCAGTCGGACAACTTCTACAGCATTGAAGCAACCAATCTGACTGGTGCTTATATGCACCTTGATGAAGCATCGGTAACAGGTACTGCTAATATTATTATGGCAGCATCTATGGCTAAAGGCAAGACCGTTATTTATAACGCAGCCTGCGAGCCATACATCCAGCAATTGTGTAAAATGCTTGTGAGCATGGGCGCCAAAATAACCGGCATTGGTTCTAACCTGCTGAGCATTGAAGGTGTTGAATACCTAAGCGGATGCGAACACAGAATTCTTCCGGACATGATTGAAATTGGTAGCTTCATCGGCATGGCTGCAATGACACATTCTGAGGTTACAATTAAAGATGTTTCCTATCCTGAGCTGGGAATTATCCCTAGCGCTTTTCAACGATTAGGGATTAAAATGGAACGTCGCGGTGATGACATATACATTCCCGAGCAGGACCATTATGAAATCGACACCTTTATTGATGGCTCCATCATGACAATTGCCGATGCCATCTGGCCAGGCCTTACACCGGATTTACTTAGCGTATTTTTAGTCGTAGCTACACAGGCAAAAGGAAGTGTGCTGATTCATCAAAAAATGTTTGAGAGTAGATTGTTCTTTGTCGACAAACTAATTGACATGGGCGCACAGATCATCCTATGTGATCCACACAGAGCTACCGTAATTGGCCTTAATCATCAGTACAGACTACGCGGCACCATGATGGTTTCTCCTGACATCAGAGCGGGAGTTGCACTTCTAATAGCTGCCATGAGTGCTGAAGGCAAAAGTGTAATTCACAACATTGAACAGATTGACAGAGGTTATCAAAATATTGATGGCAGATTAAATGCCATTGGCGCATCTATTACCAGACTTGATAGCTGCGACTAAAATCATAAAGAAAGCCGACTCAAACTAACGAGTCGGCTTTTTTATGTTTCATACTCAAATAATAACTTAATAAATATTTGAGGCATTTCTGTAGCCCTGATAATCTTTATACCACTCAGGAAACAGCGCTCCTGAACTTTGCGCCCAGTCGTTAAATTTCAGGTATGCGGCATTCACTGGAGTTTCTTCATTAGGATAATCAAAAGACTCCGGTAAATTAATCGCCCACGGCAAACCATTACCTGTTTTATAGAAACTTCCGTTCGGAACATTACTAACATCGTCATAGGTGCCAAACAAGGCCGGATTAGCAAGATCGGTTGGTGCATTGTCCTTCAAATGAATTTCTGCTCCCCTCAACTGATTAGCCACGATAAACGGATTAAATGGAGCAGTACCAAACTCGCTCAGTAAAAGCAATGAACTAAACGCAATATGCTGAGTAATTGTATCCGCCTGAATATAGGGCGCACCAGGAGTTGTGTTAACCCCTAATCCAGTTCCAGGATATGATAAAACGCTGTGTGCATTATCAAATGCTATAACTACAGCATTAGACTGATTTGCCTCGGTTCCGTTTGCAGCAAATGTAAACAGGTTCTCAGTATAAACTCCTCCGCTTACCGAACTAATGGCATTGGGACTAATTGGAAACTCAATGCCAAACGCATTACTAAATGACGCCCCGGTGGCCTTTAGTACATATTTAGGGAATAATTCCACAATCTGATTCGCTGCATTTGCTACGAACTTAAATTGGTAATCAAGAACAACATCATTAAAATCATAATCACCTGTTTCCGGCCATAAGTCTTCAAAAGCAAGTGTTCCAAAGCGATCATCAGAAGGCGCATAAATATCATAAGCTCTTAATGGATCGTTTGGATAATCATCAAATGGATCATTTACGCCATCATTATCGCTATCAACAGGCGTATCAATTGGTGGCAGGTTATCAGTAATAACCGCTTCAATTGGATTAACCGTTGCATAAAACACAGCATCATTAAAGTCCTGATCACAGAACGGATCATCACGATCAACATCTTCAAATGATAAAATCAGCAATTCCCTGGCTTCATCATGTAAAAGGGTTGTATGTTGTCTCAAGCTAGCCGTTGGCTCAATATTAAATTGCGATTCTGAGTAATGAATATATGAGCCATTGGTAACAATATTCTGTGCATTGTTCCATCCCTGCGCCACCAAAAACCATTGAATGATTGTTCCGGCCGGAAATGCGCCCAGATAAACTTTATCACCTGCAAGCAAATAAGCTCCATAACCATTATAGGTAACATTTGGAAAAATAATTGTCTTGTTAGTAATATCATTTACTGTTTGTGGTGGTGAGTTTTCATCATAATAATAGAAACCCAGTGAATTGGCCCAGCCAGCTCCTTCTGCTACAAAAGTTACCCATACATCAGCAGAATCCTGTAAGTGAATACCAAACTCTAAATCATTAGAAAAATACATAGGGTGAGAAACTGGTAAGGAAGTTCCTTCCGGCAAAGAAGCATTGATATCTGCCAGCAAACCCGAACTAATAAAATCTCCGCCTGGCACCAAATAGTAGGGTAAGCCATGGGTAGACCAGTTTCCCAGCGTAAGGTAATTGGATTGATTAGCACTATTGTTTTCTGATGCAGTTTTCTGAGTGGTCGTCCTTTTTCCATCATAAACATACGTAAACTGATTTGCGCTAAGCGCCACTCTTGTTCTATGCGGCAAGCCCAGATAATCTGTTCCAACAATCAATTCATCAACAGCGGTAGCAATTGAAACCTTACTTTGAATGCGCCCCGCCTGATTAGTCATTGCCTTAAACACAACGCGTTCATTTGTATACGTCTCCGTTTCCTGATCGTAATCTGCTTGTAACAATTCAATTGGCACAAAGGCAAGCGGGCTTTGATCTGTATTTAAGATGGTGATATCAATCTCCACATCCTTGGTGGTTGAAAAATTAAAATCGTCGCTAACATCAAGCAATTCCATCCCATCAATCGGCACCGTTTCGTCCGGCGCTTCCTTCTTCAGGCAGCTGCTTGTTCCTGCCAATAGGGCCAAAGCAACAATACCAAAAAGCAATCTAGTTTTCATAACATTCTGATTAAGTTGAATAATAAGTTAAATTAAGTGATGCTAATTTATAGCAATCTGTACAGGTGATGTAAAAATTATGACCAAACAGTAATTTAACTTGATAACTGCTCAAATATCAACCACGAACCAACTACTAACGCCATGTATTGTTGTCATCCACACTAGTGCGAAACCTTCCAAAGCTATACATTGAAGTAAGCTATTAGCAATCCTTCAGAAACAATAATTAGTGCAACTAAAATTTTTCTATTACATAATGAGGATGTTAACTATGGTGTTGATAAAGTCTTGCTTAAGTTTTTTGTCAATTGGGTATCTTTGAGCATTTTTAAGGGTTATGGTAGCCAATTATACAGACGAAAGCATACGGACACTCGATTGGAAGGAGCACATTAGAAAGCGCCCCGGAATGTATATCGGAAAACTGGGAGACGGTTCTTCTCAGGATGACGGTATTTATGTTCTTCTAAAAGAGGTACTCGACAATTCAATTGATGAATACATGATGGGCTTTGGTAAGGCCATTAATGTTAATATTAGTGAACAGCATATTGAGGTACGCGATTATGGCCGCGGAGTTCCGCTTGGCAAGTTAATCGATGTAGCCTCAAAAATGAATACCGGAGCGAAGTACGACTCAAAGGTTTTTAAGAAATCGGTGGGACTAAACGGGGTTGGTATAAAAGCTGTAAATGCATTGTCATCACATTTTATTATTTCTGCATGTCGCGATGGCGAAAAAAAGGTTGTAGAATTTCAAGAGGGCAACATCACACAAGAACATGCAATTCAAAGCACCGACGAGCCCAATGGAACCTTAATTAGATTCCTACCAGACTTTAGTGTATTTGGCAGCTATAAGTATGCTACAGAGTATGTGGAAAACATGCTCAAAAACTACGTCTACTTAAATTCCGGCTTAACGCTAAATTTCAATGGCACCAAGTTCTATTCAAAAAATGGCCTGGTAGATTTGCTCAACCAGAACATTGATGGCACCAGTCGCTACCCTATCATTCATTTAAAATCAGAAGATATTGAGATAGCCATGACGCATGGCAGCCAATACGGCGAAGACTATTATTCATTTGTAAATGGACAGCATACCGTTCAGGGAGGCACGCATCTAACCGCTTTTAAAGAAGCAATTGTTAAGACCGTGCGGGATTTCTATAAAAAGGAATTCGATGCTTCAGACATAAGAACGGGTATTATTGCAGCGGTGAGTATTAAAGTTGAAGAACCTGTTTTTGAATCTCAAACCAAAACGAAGCTGGGTTCGAAGAACATGACACCAGATGGTGTCTCCGTGCGTAATTACATCCTTGATTTCCTTCGAAACTCTTTCGATAACTACTTACACAAAAACCCGGAAACGGCCGACATCCTCCACCTTAAGATCAATGAATCGGAGAAAGAACGAAAAGCTATTTCGGGGATTAAAAAGATAGCACGCGACCGTGCAAAAAAAGCCAGTCTGCATAACAAGAAGCTAAGAGACTGCCGCATACATTACAATACAAGCAAAAGCAATAGCGACGATTCTTCGATATTCATTACCGAGGGAGACTCGGCAAGTGGTTCGATAACAAAATCCCGCGATGTTAACACCCAGGCGGTTTTTAGCTTAAAAGGAAAACCACTGAACACCTTTGGATTAACTAAAAGGGTGGTTTACGAGAACGAAGAATTCAACTTGTTGCAATCGGCTCTTAACATTGAAGAAGGGCTGGAAAACCTACGCTACAACAAAGTAATTATTGCTACAGATGCTGATGTAGACGGGATGCACATTCGATTGCTATTGGTTACGTTTTTCTTGCAATTCTTCCCTGAGTTGATAAAAAAAGGACATCTGTACATTTTGCAGACACCGTTATTCAGGGTACGAAACAAGAAAAAAACAGCCTATTGCTATTCTGATGCTGAGAAGATTGCTGCCATGAAAAAACTGGGAGCCAATCCGGAAATCACACGATTTAAAGGTCTTGGTGAAATTTCACCTAACGAGTTTAAGCACTTTATTGGAGAGAACATACGTCTGGAACCAGTGCTATACAAGAAGGATGATTCGGTGGCTAAAATGTTGGAATTCTACATGGGAAAAAACACCATGGAACGTCAGAACTTCATTATTGAAAACTTACGGGTTGAGCTCGATGAGGCTGTTTAAGAACTTAACAACGTCCGAACTTCAGCGGTAAGGTCATGAGTACCTTTACGCTATTGCCCATTTGTTTTCCCGGAGTAAAATCAGGCAGATTGGAAATTACATCTATTGCTGCTTCAGACAGTTTGGCGCCAGGGCTTTTGAGCACTTTGGGATTACTCACCTCTCCCGATTCGTTCACAACAAACTGTACCAATACATGACCACAGATGCGCCTGTTTAACTCATCGTTCTTTTGATTAATCTCTGAACTGATGGTTTCATCCAGTGCTTTAATTCCACCGGGAAACTGTGGCATTTCATCGGTAAAGGTATACAATCCACCAGGAACTGCATTCTCATTGCTGCTTACCAGAGGCAAACCTAGCTTCTTTTGTCCGGCAACATTACCATTAGCATTGTCAGACACAACTACAGCTTCTGCCTTACTGGAAGGCATCGGTCGGTTTATTTCTACTTTCATCACCTTTGGGGTGGCATCTGCAAACTCATTTCCGGAAGATCGATCGCTCATCAAAAACTTAATCCCTAATAGCAGTACAAGGGCTGCTGCTGCATAAAGCAGCGGATTGCCAATTCTTGTTTTTCCGGAAGATTCAGAAATTTGTTTAAATGCAAATTTCTTCTTCAAAACAAGAATTGAATTTCGGGCTTCACTTCCGCTGGTCTTTCGTAAACCTTCAATGGAATCAGCACAAAACTCGCAACTTTCAACATGACTTTCAATCATGCGTTTATCATGATCACTGGCTGTATTATCGATATACGCTTGCATGCTCGGAAAGCTCAAACAGCCATGCTCATCAAATATATTGGTGGTTTCTTTCATCGCTCCAGCAGGGTTCCGTTTAACTTCAATTTAAGATTGCGTTTACCATTCTGTATATAACTCTTCACTTGTTTAAGGCTGAATCCGGTTAACTCCATGGTTTCCTTGTAACTTTTTTCCTGCAAATAGAACAGCTCAATACACTTGCGCTGTTCGCTTTTCAATGATTCAAGCGCACCATTCAGGAAACTGGATTTCAGAGCTTCTACATTGTCCAACTTATGATCCAGATCATCTTCAATTTCCACAAATCGATTACCATTAACTTTACGCTCATAGGTTTCAAATTTGTATTGCATTTTTCGTCTTCTAATCACTTTTAAACAATAATTTTTTGAGACGATGTATAACCAACTTTTAAAGTTATCAACCTTATGTGTTTTCAAATCCTTAATAATATCCTCGAAAATCTGCATTACGGCATCTTTGCTTTCTTCCTCATTCTCCAGATATTTCATGCATACACCAAATACCAGGTGAATATAGCTATCAAACAAGCCTGCTATTAAATCGGCATCATGATTATTTCGATAATCGGCAAGCAACTTTGCCTCAACTTCCTGATGATTGGAGAGATCTATCTGGTTTACTTTATGTTGAAATTTGAAAATCAATTTGCATAGGATTAAAGATTCGTTTGCTCATCATGCAAGAACTGTTCCTAAAATTAACATTTCACTATCGCCACAAAAACCGAGGTATAATTCATCTAAAAAACACAAACATCTCTTCGAACACCAAGATATTCCAGTAAAAACACAAGAAGTGCGATTAAAAACAAGTTTCATTCACTTTTTATGTGGAATTTACACACGCAAAGACTCTTTTAAGCAAAACTAGTATTAATTATTAAACCCGCGAACCATGAAACCAAAGAAAACACCCCAAGCAGACCTTGAAAGCAAGAGAAAGGTATTTCTTCAGCTAGGATTTGT
>JBFHES010000124.1:0-12823 GCA_041584015.1 Bacteroidales bacterium | reverse complement strand
TTAATCAATGAACTAATGTACTATCAATAGTATATACCTGTAATCAATAAATCCATTTTATATGAAAAATATTACAGTTTTAGTCCTGCTTGTTTTTGCCATTTCAGCACAGTTAACCAGAGCACAGAATGCTCCTGTATCCATCGTGTCAGATGTTCAGAGTTATGGAACCACAGTTGTTGTACCTGTTAAGGCCGTTGATTTTACCAATATAAGATCGTGCAACTTGCAATGGAACTATGATACCACCAAGGTAATGTGTACGAATGTGACCAAAGGACCCAGTTTATTCGGAGGTTTGTCAGTAAATATTACTACTCCCGGAACAATAGCCATTGGCTGGTTTACTTATCCCGGTGTTAGCTTAGCAGACAGTACGATAATATTTAATTTAAGCTTTTCGAAGGTGGCTTCCGGTAGTTCGCCTATTCAATGGGATGACAATGGTTATTCATGTATTTATTACAATGGATCCTTAACAGCTATGAATGACCTGCCGACAGCAAACTATTACATAGATGGCAGTATTACGTTTCATTCAGTTGAAGCTCCTGTAACAATTGCACCGGAAATTACGGCTTGTCCATTTTCAACCGTTGAAGTTCCCATCTTAGTGAATGAATTTGTAAATATTGGTTCACTGTCCTTAAAAATGATCTATAATTCAGCGGTACTTACTTATGTTTCCTTTAACAATAATTCAGGGTTTCCCGGATTGACCATTGATGGATCGCTGCCCGGCATTATGGATATTAATGCTTTAATTGCTAGCGGAAGTAGTGGAGTTACCTTAGCCGATAGTGCTGTTCTCTTTACTTTGGTTTTTAATTACGCTGGAGGTAACTCCAACCTTAATTGGTTCGACAATGGCACTTCATGCGAATATGCCGATTATCCCAGTTATAATGTTTTAATTGATAGTCCTACTCCAAGCTACTACGTGAATGGACTTATAAATGAGTGTAAAACTTTACAGCTCAATTTGAACCATCAAGGTTTATATAATCCCGGTATTGGTGCTATGCGTAAAGCACAGGATTTTGTTGCCGGAGTATTGGTTGATAAATACTCTGGAGGTGTAGCTGATTTAGTGAGTATTGAATTACATGAGCCGGGCAATTATTCAAATATTGTTTATCAGATACCTGATGTTGATTTAAATACCGATGGCTCCGTAATTATTTTAATTCCTGAGATTTATACAGGATCTTATTATATTACCATTAAACATCCTAATTTGATTGAAACAGTTAGTGCAATGCCCGTTTCATTTGCAGGAAGTTTGATTACCTATGATTTTACCAGTGGGGTAAATATGGCTTACGGCAATAACTTATACGAACTGGCAAGCGGGGTTTATGGTATTTTCACTGGTGATGTAAATCAGGATGGAGTTATTAACCTCTTAGACAGAGAAGCAATTAACGATGCCTATTTAAATACACTGCAAGGCTATTTAAGTGAGGATTTGAATGGCGACGGCATTATAAACCTGCTGGACAGGGAGCTTGCGAATAATGCCTATTTACAAACAATACAGTCAGTTCTCCCAAATTAGATTAAATACTCAGCTTATGAAAAAATATTTAATTACACTAACGCTACTGCTATTTTTAAGCACTGTTAATCAGTCATATGCTCAGGACTATTTAGCACGAATGAATCAGCTTGTTCAGCTATCTGAGTATGAAATACAATTCGATATTCAAATTAAGAATAATAGGCTTGATCCGGCAGGTACCGGAGCTTGGGCTTACAATTCATCACAGTTTCAAATAAACATTAATCTGGACTTATTGAATGGTGGGCAATTACTAAATACATTCTTAAACGTCAGTAATTCATCAAGTGATTTACCTGTAAACCAACAGTTGAGCAATGGTGATTTCTTTTATTCATCGGTGAATACAGCTCTGGCAAGCAATTCACCATCAACATCTACGGATGATGAGCTCCTGTTGCTTAATAATGATAGTTGGCAAACAGTTGCAACTTTTAACGTTAAACTTAGAAATAGTAATAACTCGGGTTTTGTTACCTGGAACGAAATTCTGCCAGTCTTTTCTTTTCGCTTTAATGATGTTATTATAACGACTGTAGATTTCTACATGGATGGAGGAACTGCCAGGCGAGGAACTGCACCTGGGCAAGCTGCAAATTCCTATGCACTAAGTAAATTTCCGTCGGACCTACTTATAGAGATACCAAGCTGTAAATTTGCGGCTTATGTATTTACAGGTGAAGGGGATTATCAAAATCCGAACCATTGGAATCAAGCGATGAAATTATACGATCCTGGATATATTCAAACAGTTCCCGGGCCAACGAATAATGCTCGAATTTCTGGTATTGCCACGATAACTGATTATAGAAGTATTGCAGAAATAACAGTATGCAATGGCTCGCAATTGGTGATAAATAGTGCGGCAGCACTTACCGCTGATAGTATTTTTAATAGAAACTCGGGCCTTAGTAGTTCAGGTGAAATAAATGTGGCTTCATGGGATTTTGAAGATTTCACTCAAACTGTCTTCCCATATTTAGCAGATGAAGGTAATGCTCTAAATAATGGGATAGCCTTGTTTACTGGCGTAGATGCTGGTAACCAATTGGCGCTTATCGATGACAATGGAAACCGTGTTGCTAAAGGCAATATATATATAGGGGGTGGTGCGCAATACTGGCAGGTACAGGTAAATTCTACAGGCATGAAAGACCTTAAGTTTTCTTTTATGCAGAAAAATATTGGAAGTATATCTGATTTTAAAATTCAATGGAGCGTTGATGGAATTGTATTTACAGATATTATAAGTGCTGTTTATTCTGTAGGAACCGCATGGACTGCTGTCAATGAGCTATTATTGCCAAGCGATCTTTATAACCAAGAGACGGTGTACCTTCGGATAGTTCCGGTTGTTAGTCATTTTAACGATAATTACATAGATGCTGTATCTGTAATTGGTACGGCCATACCATCCGGAATATTGGTAGAGTCAAACCAATCAGGCACAGGCTCATTAATTCACTTTAATGCTGAAGTGGAAGTTTCAATAGAATATTGTGTCGGTCCAGGTAAGTATGTATTGTCTTCTCCTCTGAATGCTCAGCTTATTGATCCTGCATTTACAATGGCGTCAGCTACAAGTTATGATTTCCTGACATGGTATGAGCCGCTTAATGATTGGGTTAGTTATAAAAACACTACACTGGCGCCAACCTGGTTAGATGCCAATGAGAATTCACTCGGATTTATTTCTGGTAAGGGCTATCTAGCGGAATATGATTCTGTTCAGACTAAACAATTTCATGGCTATGTTAATGTAGAAGATATTAACATATCAAGCTTATCAGCTTCAGGAACTTCTGTAAACGGCAGACACTGGAATTTACTTGGCAATCCTTATGCTTCTGCTATCGAGTGGTATACTGGGTGGAATGTAACTAATGTTGGAGGGGTTGCGCTTGTTTGGAATAAGGAGGGTAAAAGTTACACACCGGTAAATACAGGAGAGTCAATTTTACATGAACAAGGATTTATGGTTGCGGTTTTAGATGCCTCTGCTTCTTTGATTATCCCAGAAGCGAATCGCCTACATGATACTATTAATTCGAGTATTAGTCAAGCCTATCCAATGCTTAAGCTATATGTTAAAGACCTTGATAGTTTCTCGTATCAGGAAAGTCAGGTTCATATCAATCCATTGTCAACCATGAACTATGATCTTGCTTATGATTGTGATTTCTTTAGTGGATCTGCTCCTCAGTTTTTTTCCATCATGGGAAATGATTCCTTGTGTGTGAATAGTATTCCTTCGTTTAATGAGTTAACTATTATCCCTTTTGCATTTGCTAAGAGTGAAGGGATTAATTTCGAATTTATTGCAGAAGGGCTTGGCACATTTGTGGAAACGATTTATTTATATGATAAGAAGACCAATATTGATCATAATCTGAGCATTAATCCTGGTTTTAATTTTGTTTCTGAATTAGGAGATGATGTAGATCGGTTTGAGCTGCACTTTATTAATAATATAGTTGGAGCGGAACTTCCATATAATACAATAACTCCTAAAATATACATAAGCCGTAAGCACATTCATATCTGTACTGGAAATGACCAAAGAAAGCAAGTAAGAATTTATAATATATATGGTCAGCAAATTTATCATTTACAATCCTTTACTCAGGATATTGTTATTGATTTGTCTAGTGCAGCAAAGGGAGTTTATCTTATTTCAATACTAGACGTAAATTCCTCATTTAGAAAGAAGGTATTGATAGATTAAGTTCAGAAAGTTGTTAGTAATAGTTGAAGGGTATTCATTCTAAAGCCCAAGATAGCTTAGTAATTATATAATAAACAGCCAATCGGATTACTGATTGGCTGTTTTACAAATGCACGTCAAATAGTTAGTAATGAATGGAATTAATTTATTATCATCAATTTTTTGTTTATGATTTCATTTTGAAGAATTAGCTGAACGTTGTAGATTCCGCTGGGTACATCTGTTGAAATTATTAAGTTATAATTATAATGCCCGAGCACCAAATCATTGAACAATTCACTAACTAGTTTTCCGGTATTGTCTATTAGCATGATTTGAGCCATTTCATCATTGTGTAGCATAAAATCAATATTGAGCTGACCTTGTGTTGGGTTTGGATAAACATCTAATTGGACTTCATGAGCAAAAGATTCAGTTGCTGCTGCGATAGATTTATTCGGATTTAAATCCTCAAGACATGGATTGTTACATGCACCAAGATGATCGCCATGATTGTACAGGTGTGCCGGTACTGCATTGATCGAAACACAAATTTCGTGTTGATTACAAGGATTCCCAGGTGGAATATGACAAATTTTAACTTTCTTTTTGCCTTTGCAGTTGGCCTTGACATCAATAACATCAACAAATACATCATCGCTTGCTTTACATCCTTTTGCATCAGTAACCTCAACAGAATATATTGTTGGGCAATCTGGATATACAACGACTGTTTCATTAAGTAATATACTTGATGAAACAGTAGGAGTCCATTGGTAGGTAAATGGAGGTGTTCCACCATTTGCCTCGGCAACAAGGTAATTTCCTATATCTAAAGGATCATATCCAATAAACCTTGTTTGGCAGTTGCCTGCATCAACATTCAATACCTGCGGTTCGGTTAAGTTGAATGAATGAACTGTTGGTGGGAGTGGGGTTAAATGAGGAGTGAAATTGCTAATAAAGGAGGTGCCATAGCTTTCATACCCAGCATATGGTTCAAGGGGAAGGTTGGGGATAGTGAAGTAAGTGGCAATCAAATCAAAAACAGTGCCATCTGATGATCTGTAGAATTTCCATTGTAATTCTTCACCTTCTTCAAATCCGTCGTCATTTCCTACTTGAGTTCCATTTATTATGGTAAAACTTTCACCCCAAGCGAGAAAATAATTGCATTCACAATAATGAATATATCCGCCACATTGGTAATCGCCAGCGTCAGTTTCATAAAATGCACCTATGTAATCACTACATTGAGGTGAATATCCAGGAATTTGAACAGCAATACCATCAAAAAGAATTTGATGAAAACTCTGTGTGTTAGGGATCGTCCAATCAAACGGAAGTCCGCTTTGCACTGAATTGTTAGATATTGTGACCGTGTAGCTTCCTGCTGTCAAGTTAATGAGATCCTCTGTCGTTTCTCCATTTGACCACAAGAAACTGATGGACGAAGATGATCCACTCACTGTTAGGTCGATGGTGCCGTCTCCTGAACCATAACAGGATGGCTGGTTGAGTTGATAGGACACGTCTAACTGTGCATGTATAGGTGTTTGAATGAAAAGTAGAAGCGAAGCCAGACTGATAAAGTTGAGTAATTTTTTCATAATAGTAAATATTGATTAATAAAAATGGGCGTTTCCTTAATGTGTTGATTATAAGTAACCAATTTATGAATAAAATGGAATATTCGTTCTAAGTACTTTTACTTATTTAGAAGCATTGGTCTTAACTTAAGAAGAAATGCAGGTTGTGAAATGGCCTATAATAACTTGCTCAAACATTTATTTCCTACCCATCCTTATACCTGGTTGTAAACTACTAATTTTTGTTTTAGTGATTAGTTGCGAGCATTTGTTGCTGAAGGTAAGCTACCTTTATTTCTATGAAAAATTGCCAAATAGTTAATTCGGGTTTCAAAATATTTCGGAATTACGTGAACAACGTTATTCTTGGCCCGGGTGATATGATATTTTAAAAGAAGAAATTATGAAAAAGGTAATAGCAACATGTATTTTAATCGTTGGGTTTTTGTTTCATATAGTTGGGCAGCTTGAAGTTCCGAATTGTCCAAGGACTGTTAAGGATATTGATGGAAACATTTATGAAGTAATTAATATTGGAGGGCAATGTTGGATGGCTGAAAATTTGCGTTCAACACATTATGCCGACGGTACCTCAATAGCCCATGTAAAGGATAGTCTGGAGTGGTGTTGCCTTGAGGTGCTTGATAAGGCCTTTGATTATTATATAGGAACACAGCATATGGCTGCAAAGTACGGAGTCCTTTATAATTGGGCAGCTGCAAATGGCGATACGAGCAGCGACAAAGGCATATGGCAACAAGGAATTTGCCCAAATGGTTGGCACATTCCTACTGATAATGAGTGGGCTTTTATGGAGCAGGCATTTGAGCAATTCGATAATGATAGAACCATCGCTGCATCGGTAAATGTGACTGGCCACAGTGAGGTTCATTCTTCAAAGCACATGGATTTTTATCAGATACTCTCTTGCTTTTGCACCAATGCTGCTGGCTATAAATTTTACGATGCCAGTTATGATGCCCTTGAGAAAAAGGCAGCTTATTGGTCGGCCACTGAGGTAAGCAGGCAACTTGCGGTTAGCCGGGAGTTTAACCATGAAAGTAGAACAATGAAACGCATGGAAGACTATAAAGGCTATGGCTTTAGCGTAAGATGTGTTAAAGATGTTGACTTAAACTATTAGTATTACTTACCCTAAATAGTAGTCATCTGCCTTACTATCAAGTGGATTGTTTTTTGAGGTTTTAGTTCAGCTGTTAGGCTTACAAGTTAATAACCTTATCTGCTAGTCGCTGCAATTCAATAATATCCAACATTGTTCCTTCTATGCCCATTTTGCGCTCCGACAAGAGCTGGTAATGTTTCAAACAGGTTTTACATGCAATGAGCTTAACGCCCTTGGCTTCAAGTATCTTGAATGTTTCAATAAAAGGAGATCCGGTGCATAGGAGTCTCACTCCGGAATTGTAAAATGTAATAAATTTTGGTAAGTCAGTCTCTGAGCTTATTAACTTAAGGTAGTTGCTCATTAAAGATAAACCCAGGTCTTCGTCTCCATGACCCATTCCATTATTGGTGATTTGCAGTAAGGTGTTTTTAAAATTACTCATTGTATGCTACTTGTCTAAAAAATGAGCCACAAAAGTGTTCAATTATTCTTTAAACCCGGCAAACATTTGTCATCAAGTATAAATAAAATGAACCACTGTTCCTGAATTACTCAGACTCAAGGGAGTTAATCAGTATGCGATGAAATAGTTCAACACCAGAGCTTAGGAGCTCGTCTGGAAAATCATAATTAGGATTGTGTAAAGCTGGTTGCTTTTCTCCTGCACCAATACCGAAGAACCCTGTTTGATAGTGCTCCGAATAATACCCAAAATCTTCCGACCACTTAAAGGGATTGCTGACAACCTTTGTGTCAAGATTGCTTTCTATAGCAGATTTTTTTATGATAGCTAAGCAGGCAGGGTTGTTAATTGTGGCAGGAAATACTTCGCTGTAGTCAATGCTGTATTGTAGTTTTTCGTTTTTAGCATTTTCTTGTATAATTGCTTCGCACTGTTTTGTGAGGATTCCCATATCCCTGTTCTCGAAAGCTCTTAATGTAAGCCTAATTTCAGCATGACCGGGTGACGTGCCAAAAGCAATTTCGCCCAATTTTATATGAATGATGGTCAGCAATATGAAATCGCTAAAAAGCTCGGTGTTGGTTTTTAGTGTCAGTAGTTGTCTAATAATATTTGAGATAGCCATTGCCGGGCTTATCCCATTTTCAGGTTCGGCCGCATGAGCTGTCTTTCCATTTAATTTAATAGTCATGCCTTTAGAGGCCGCAGCAAAACTTCCTGATTTCAATATTATTTGATTCATTGGAAAGCCCGGTACGTTGTGCAATGCATATATTGCATCTGGTTTGATTGCTTTGAAATTTGGATCATTAACCACATCAAGTGCACCCTGTTCAACTTCTTCGGCTGGCTGGAACAATAAGACGAGCTTTCCTTTTTTTAGCGGGTTTTCCGTTATTTTAGCAGCTAAACCAGCAAGAATAGCCATATGGCCATCGTGACCGCAAAGATGCGCCACATTTGTGTTTATTGATGCATGTTCCTTTTCGCTATGCTCCTGAATAGGCAGTGCGTCGAGTTCCGCTCGGATCATTATTGTTTTGCCAGGACGATTACTGTCGAATATAAAAGCCTTTCCAGTTTTTGAAATAGGAATTACCTTACTTGGATGAAACGATGAAATAAATTGAGTGATGCGTTCAGAAGTTGCAAATTCTTTATTTGATAGTTCTGGATGTTTATGCAGCTCACGGCGCAAGGCAATTATATTTTTCATCATCATCTGTTTTTTTAAGGTTGATAAACCCGTTGCGCAATTTCTTCAAATACTGTTATGCGAACCTGGCTTAAAATTACTTTCTTATTTGGTTGTGGCTCCGCCAATTTTCGTAAGAACACTATCTATTGGTTCCCATAGCTCAATCTTGTTTCCTTCTAAGTCTAGCAGGTGAACAAACTTACCGTATTCGTAGCTCGCTATTGTATCAATCATAGTAGCTCCGTTTGCCTCTAATTTTCTAACTAAACCTTCAATATTGTTTACCCGGTAATTAATGATTAATTCTTTTTTGGAGGGTGCGAAAAAATTAGTACCACCTTTAACCGGACTCCACATGAGGTAGTTAATTTCTTCCGGAGCATTTGCATTTCTAAACTCAAATGGCGAACCATACTGATCAATGGCTAAACCTAAGTTATCACCATACCAGTCTTTCATTTTTTGAGGATCTTCCGAGCTGAAAAATATTCCACCAATTCCTGTTACTCTTGGGGTTGTGTCAAGCTCAATGCTCAGGTGCTGGGCTTCATTATTCGTAGGGGCGTTCTTTTTAGAGTAATTGCAGCCAGTGACAATGATGATCATTAGGACCAGAAGTACAAGATTTTTCATATTGTTGGATTTAGAATGCTTAAAGGTAAATAAAGAATTATTAATTGGCACTGACAATGGCTTTTTGAATATGATTAGAACTTGTTACTTTAGTTGGGGAATTTATTAATCCGGAATATTAAAAGAAGAACTGCAATGGAGCCACTTAAGAACATGTTTAACCCTCAATTTATCAATGACTTTTCTTGTATTGCTCTACGTGTAATTCCTAATTTTGATGCTGGATTGTTTTTCGATCAAATCTTTGATGAGTCGTGGAATGAGCGGGAATTGAAAGATCGAATACGACATATCTCAAGCATGATGCATAAGCATCTGCCCCTTGAATATGAAAAAGCAATAGCCGCCATACTAAAAATACTTACCATCGTAAAAGAAGAACATAAGGGTATGGCTTTTCAGTACATGATTTTGCCAGACTTTATTGAGCAGTTCGGCTTGGATCATCTTGATTTGTCGCTTAAAGCTATGGAAGAAATAACGCAGTTTATTAGCTGCGAGTTTGCGGTACGACCATTCCTTATTAAGTACCCTAAGCAAGTGATGCAGCAAATGCTAAAGTGGTCGATGCACGAACAGGCCTCGGTGCGACGTTTTGCTTCAGAAGGTTGCCGACCTCGCTTGCCATGGGCGATGGCACTACCAGCGTTAAAAAACGATCCTACTCCCATATTGCCCATCTTGGAAAAGCTTAAAAACGATGAATCGGAATTTGTGCGTAAAAGTGTAGCTAATAATCTAAATGATCTATCTAAAGATCATCCGGATTTGATTATTACAATTGCAAAAAGATGGCAGGGTGCTTCTAAGGAAACAGACTGGATTATTAAACATGGATGCCGTACCTTGCTAAAGCAGGGAAATACCGAAGTGCTGGAGCTGTTTGGTGTTGGCACCATAAAAAATGTGAGCCTGCAGGGATTTCAAATTCAAACACCAATAGTTGAAATAGGAGCTAAGCTCGATTTTACTTTTCAAGTCCTTAATGAAAATTCGAATACGGTTAAGATTCGACTGGAGTACGGAATCTATTATTTAAAAGCTAATGGCACTCATTCGCGTAAAATATATAAGATTAGCGAAAAGGATTATGCGCCTAATTCTGTAAATACAATTAGCAAATCGCAATCTTTTCGTGTTATTACCACGCGTAAGTTCCATCGTGGTGAGCACCGTTTATCGGTAATTGTTAATGGCAAAGAAATGGCATCAGGAAATTTTGAGCTATCGTAGCTTAAGGCACTAATTCGTAATTTTGAACGTTCTCGAAATATCCAAACAAGCAACCACAAAACCAGCCTATGCTAAAGTCTACCTTTCTATGCTTACAATTATCATTGCTTTCAGTTGTAACTTTTGGGCAACATCAGTCCACTAGTACATTATTTTATTATTCCGATTGTAGCATTGCACCAACCGATCAGAAGCAAATGCTGCAAAGTAATCTACAGAAAATCGGAGTCGATAACATACGATCCATTCAAATAAAAGGCTATTGCGACGATGTAGGAACAGCGGAACATTCCGACAGCTTATCACAGGAGCGTGCAGAGAATATGAAATACTACTTGAGTAAACTTGGGGTTGTTGAAGACCTGGTTGAGAGGAGCGCAGGAATGGGGGAGATTGCGCTTGATCCTGAATCGCCCAAAAGTATTGAGGAGCAGCGCAGTTTTAACAGAAGGGTTGATATTGAAATTACATATGTAAAGGTGCAGCCACAAGTTGAACGTAAAGTGCTGCGAACCGCCTCTAAACCTAAGACTTTAAATTTGGCGACAAAACCTAATGAGCCATTTATTGCTGATAGTGCGCAGGTTGGCGATATTATACGTTTAAAGAATATTCTATTCGTGGGCGGATTGGACATCTTTCTTGAAGAATCATATGATGAATTGCATGAGTTACTCATGTTCATGCGGAAGAATGAAACGGTAGAGATTCGTATTTTAGGTCATGTGTGTTGTACAGCTAAAAGTACACCGAAGTCTGATGAATACGATCGCAAGCAAGAATTGTTGGGCCGAACTGAATTGTCTAAACTTAGGGCAATTGCAGTATATAATTTTTTACTGGAATATGGCATTGATGAGGATCGCCTTAGCTACAAAGGATTGAAAGGAGATTTCCCGCTGGGCGGACCGGTGATGTATGATCGTCGCGTTGAGATAGAAATATTAAATAGATAAGGAAGTGTAAATATGCGGAGCAAGCAATGCTTACTCCGCTTTATAATGCTAGGCATTCTTATGTCCTTCCAGATTGCAATTCATCATCCAGTTAATTCCAAATTTATCAGTTAACATTCCAAAGTAGGCTTGCCAAAACGTTTTCTCCAAAGGCATGGTTACTTTTCCGCCTTCGGCAAGTGCATTGAATATACGTTCGGCTTCTTGCTCTGTATCCGTATTTACCGACACGGAGAAGTTATTTCCTTGTGTAAATTTTGGTGCCCATTCACCACCTGTATCGCTTCCCATTAGGGTCGTTTCTTTACTAATTGGCAATGATATGTGCATGATTTTCTCCATGAACTCTTCTGGCAAAGCTGGCATACCTTCCTGTTTTGGCATGTCCTTGAATCTACCAACATATGGGAACTCTCCACCGAAAACAGATTTGTAAAAATTAAATGCTTCTTCGCAGTTTCCTTTAAAGTTTAAATAAATGTTTACCGTTGTCATAATCGTTTTTGTTTTTTTATGTTTTGAAATGTACCTTGAAAAATACAGGTAATTATGTTCATCTCTAAATAAAGAAAGGTATTATAATGGAAATCTGGTTAACCATTTTAAATTGAAATTAAATTCAACACCTTCGTTTGTGTTTGGTTCTATTTTTATTTCGGAACCTAATTGTTTACAAAGCTTTTGTGCAATTGATAACCCCAGACCTATTCCTCCATTCGGCCTAGTGTATGATTCATCAGCCTGACGAAAGATATCAAAAATAATGGCTCGCTTATCTTCGGGAATACCAATGCCTGTATCTTTTACATACATTTGAAGGCTGTTACGTTTTCTAATAAATCGATAACCAAAGTTGACTTTCCCTTTCTTGGTGAATTTTATGGCATTGTCAATTAGGCAGGTGATTATTTTTTTTAAATGGGCTTTATCCGATATAATCACTTGCTCAAAGTGTGTATTATTATCAAGTATTAATTCTATTCCTCGCGCATAACTCTTATTTGCTTCAATAAATTCGCTTTGCACTTCCATAAGTAGTTTATTGATATCTACTGGTTCCATTTTTAATTTTATTTCACCCGAGTCAATTTCGAGATAACTTAAAATGTCATTTACCTGATTGAGTAGAAGTTCACCGTTTTCATGAATGATTGGCATAAACTCCGTTATATTTGTTTCCGACTTCTCCGACATTATTATTTCACTAAATCCAAGGATGGCATTGAGCGGGGTGCGTAACTCGTGCGACATTATTTTTAAGAATGATGCTTTCACATTTGCCGACTTTTCTGCGGCATCTTTTGCTGAGATTAGTTCTCTTTCAAGCTTCTTCTTCTCAGATATATCCTCTTTAATC
>JBFHES010000123.1:0-12825 GCA_041584015.1 Bacteroidales bacterium | reverse complement strand
ATTAAGAGGTGCATATCAATGTAAATTGGTACTGAGAAATCAGGTCAAAAATGTGTGTCCATTGAGTGTCCAAGCGTTTGTGCAAGTTGCAACGTTCACGAAATAAGGAAGTTGTGGGAAGTATTCCGCTCCCCCCCTCTCCGCAATAGAAATTTAAGGCTCGGAACATTTGTTTCGAGCCTTTTTTGTTAATTCAAATCACTATTGATTTACAGCAGAGTTCTTGAATTCTAAAACAATCAAACAATTAGCTTAGCTGTATCTAATCGATTAGAAATGGATTAAATTTCAATTGATGATTTCTAGCTGAAAGCGACTATTAGCTTACCTTTGCACCTCGAAATTGCATTAAATATTATATGTGTATGGCACAGAAACAAATTATCGTTCTTGAAGACTTAGGAATTACAAATGAGGTTTTTGAGCAATTGTTGGTTGATCAAAATTTAGATTACCGAGTTGTTTGGGATGTAAACCAAATAAAAGCGTCGCAAGTTGTTGAGGGAATAGTTACTGTAAAAACAGCTGTTAACTCTGAACTGATCGATGCCTTGCCAAATCTGAAATTTGTTGCGGTAGCGTTTACTGGCTTCGACTGCGTAGACCTAGAAGCCTGTCGCCATAGAAATATTTCAGTATTTAATGTTCCATCTTATGCCAGTAATTCTGTAGCAGAATTAGTTCTTGGATTAGCAATCTCTCTTTTACGAGAAATACCAAAGGCTGGTGCAATAATGCAAAATGGGGCTTGGTTACTTAATAAACCTGGTTTAGAGCTAGCAGGTAAAACCATCGGTATTGTTGGTACGGGTGCGATAGGTACTTTAGTTGCTCAATACTTTAAAACCATGGGATGCAAAATAATTGGTTGGTCAAGAAGCGAACGAACTGCTTTTAAAACTTATGGTACGTATGTTTCAAGTTTATCTCAATTACTTAAAGCAGTTGATATTGTTTCTGTTCATGTACCACTTAATAAATCTACAAAAGGGTTAATTGGAAAATCGGAATTAACGATGATGAAGAAGACTGCCATGCTTATTAATTGTGCGCGAGGTCCTGTGGTTGTAGAGGAGGATCTCTGTGAGGCTTTAAAGACAAAATCTATTGCGGCAGCTGCTGTTGATGTATTTGACATTGAGCCAATAGCAAAGGATCACCCATTTCTGTCATTGTCAAATGTGGTTTTAACACCGCACATTGCTTACAAAACAGAGGAAGCACTTAAAAAACGTGCACAGATAACTTCTGAGAACATTGCTGAATTTTGTTTAGGTACGCCTCAGAATTTGGTTTCATAGTAATTTTTGCTTTGCTACAGATTCACCATCTTGTTATATCTCTATGTGGAATTCTAAAATGATTAGAAGATCCCAACAAGCTCCTTAACCAATAGCAGAATAAACAAAAGCAGGGTAAGTGAAAGGACAATATTGCTGAGCGCTTTGTTTTTAAATCGTTTATCGGAAATTAACTTATTGTTCATTATCAAAAGCAATACTGCTAGAAAGGGCATGAAGAAAGCTCCAACCACTGAATAGATTATTACAATCCAAACAGGCTTACCTGTAAAAAGAAGAACAAGCGGAGGGATAGCTATAAATAATAGAAACCAGAAATAGCTTGCCGGTAATTTTGCAATTGATTTAACGCTGCTTTTATTGGGCTTCATGTTTTTGTTCAGATCGGTAAACAAATAGGGAACTCCTTGCCAAACACCGATCATTGATGAAAATACGGCACCCCAGAAACCTAATAAGAAAATCCATTTGCCTCCAATACCAACAAACTGTTCCAGTTGGTCTGATAAGGCAATAATCATCCCGCTTCCTTTAACGACTTCGGGTTTTAAACTGGCTGCAATTATCATTATACCAATTCCGAATAAGCCAATTAGCGTATACGCCACAATCAAATCAACGCGGCTTCTTTTAATGTAGCTGGCACCTTCCCATTGTTTTTCACGTATCCAGTAACCATAACTTAGTAGGGTAACACTTCCTCCAACACCACCGATTACTCCTAGTATAAACTTTGATGAACCTTTAGGAATATCAAATGAGGCAAAACTATTCCATAATGCAAACCAGTCGGAAATGCTTAAAAAAGCAGTAACAATAATTACAAGAAACATGATTCCTATGAAAAATTTCATCATTTGTTCCAGTAGCTTGTATTTTCCATAGATAACAATAGCCACAGCCATTAAAGCATGGATAATTCCCCACGTAGGTACTGAAAGTGCTGGTACCATTGCATTTGCTGCCAACCCACAGGCAGCTGATAAAGCACCACCAACAACAAACGACCAAATAAATAAATAGATAAGGAAGTACCAATTCACAAATCCAGGGAAATGTTGACTCCAGCCTTCAAGAATTGTTTTGCCTGAGATTAGCTGCCAGCGGGCAATGCCTTCGTTTAGAAAGTACTTGAACAGGGCGCCAATAATAGCTGCCCAAACAATTGCTAATCCGAATTGAGCTCCCGATGCAGCAGCTGCAATCATGTCGCCGGCACCTATGCCGGTTGCTGCAACTACGATGCCCGGTCCTATGTATTTGAATGTATTTTTATCCACAGCGCGAAATTATCAAAATCTGGTACTTTCTGTATCCTACTTTCTAAAGTGAAATTGATGATTGACAATTTGTTTATCCGATAATATTAAAAAGCCAGATTAAATCATAAGACTAGTAATTTCATTTAGCTATCATTAAAAGCATAAATAATAAGAAAAGCACACGAATTAAATTTCCTGTGCTTTTCCCTATGCCTTTTTTATCAAATATTATTTTACATCAATCAGCTCCACATCAAATATTAGGGTTGAATTAGCAGGAATATTTCCCATCTCTTTGTCGCCATAGGCTAAATTCGCCGGAATGATAAAACGTATTTTATCGCCAACCTTCATAAGTGCAACTCCTTCGTCCCAGCCCTTAATTACACGGCCTTGTCCGAGTGGGAATTTAAATACCTGATCGCGTGACACAGATGAATCAAAAACTGTTTTGTCTTCTAGGTATCCGGTATAATGAACACTAACTTCTTGTCCAACTTTTGGGGTAACACCTTTGCCTTCTTCAACAATAATGTATTGTAAACCAGATTCAGTTGAATAGGTGCGTTTGCCTTTCACCTTGTATTCTTTTGGCTTAATTTCTTCTTTAACCTCAAGAAGCTCAATATCCATAGTTAGTATGGCATCAGCTGGAATTCCCGATGCCTTTTTACCAAAGCCTAGTTCCGGAGGAATAATCATTCGGTACTTGTCGCCTTCACGCATGGCGGAAACTCCTTCGTCGAGTCCTGGAATGAGCATACCCTTTCCCAATGGGAACTTTAATGGTTCGCCTTTTTTAATTGAAGAATCTACAAGCTTACCGTCGATGTATAGAGAATAGTTAATGGTAACGTTGCTGCCTTTCTCAGCGCGCTTACCTTTGCCCTTTTTTACAGCAATGTACTTTAGTCCACTTGGCAGTGCAACAGTATCCAGTCCATCAGTTTTAAATGGTTCAATTCTTAAGCCCTTTTTAATATCCAATAATTCAACATCAAATATTAAAACAGAGTTTGGAGGAATAGATCCCATGTCTTTACTACCATAACCAATGCTTGGAGGAATAATTAGTGTGGCCTTACCACCTTTTTTAATATGCTTAAAACCTTCATCCCAACCTTTTATAACGCGACCAGCACCTAACTCAAAGTCGAAAGGTGTTCCTCGTTTCACAGAACTGTCGAATACCGTTCCGTTCAGTAACTTTCCGGTATAATGCACAATTACTTTATCGCCATCTTGCGGATATTCTCCAGTTCCTTCAAGGATGGTTTTAACTTGCAGTCCCGATTCTGTTTTTAAGAGCGAGTTGTCCTCTGTTTCTTGCGCTTGAACAACTAGCACGTTTGAAAATGCAAGAACAACTGCGAGTATTCCAATTCGAATTTTTAATTTCATAATATTAATATTCAATTTAATAATCTGTTTTTTTAACGATTTTAATGCTACTCTATTGCCAATAATTCAATTTCGAAGATGAGTGTTGAGAATGGAGCAATTACTTCTTTTCTTCTATTGTTTTTATCAAGGTACGAGAAACCTTTTTCACCATAGGCAAGGTGCGATGGTATAATGAGCTTTGATTTACCACCAACTTTCATTTTAGAAACCCCTTCTTCCATTCCAATGATTACATCGCCAATTCCCAATACAAATTTAAACGCACCTTTTCTATTGTAGGAAGTATCGAACACAGTGCCGTCTATCAGGCTGCCTGTATAATTAATCACAACGGTCTTGCCTGCTTCGGCCTGTGCGCCTGTTCCTTCTCGTTCGTTAATGTAATACAAACCACTTCCGGATGGTTCAACTTGCGTGTTAGTAATCTCCAAATAATGTGCAAGTACTTTTTCTTCTTCATCAGCATTATAATGCTTGAGCGCTTTTCGCTCCGACTCTATTTGTGTGTATGTTTGAATACCACGTAATTTAATGGCAAAAGTAATATCACTCTCCGGATCAATCCCTTTTGGAATGTCCATGTTTCTTGTTTCTTCGAAATAGAGGCGTGCGTTGATTTTGAAACGGATGCTGTCGCCAATCTTTAGTAGTCCCATGGCATCTTCAATACAACCACCTTTGTGGGTTCTTTCCTTAAGTTGTGTGCGGAATTGTCTGTCGAGTTCTTTCGAGTCAAATAAGAGCGAATCCTTATCATTACTATATTTCATGTCAAGTACCAGTATATCCCCTTTTTTAGCGGTGGCGCCATCGCCCTCTGTTACCAAACGGTAGCGTAATCCTGATTCGTGGGTTATAAATATTTCTTCAGTATCGCATGAGATCATTATGAATACTGTAATAATTGCAAAGATGATTTTTTTACACATAGCATTTTTTTATACGATTGCGAAGTTAGCGGCTCAGTTAGTATTCACAAATTATTGGATATAAAAAAAGCCCACCTAAGTGAGCTTTCTCCATATTTTATGTGTTTTACTTTACTTCTTCAAAGTCAACATCAGTTACTTCGTCGTCTTTCCCTTTGTCATCAGCGCCTGGTTGTCCAGGTTGTTCTGGCTGACCTGGTTGTCCAGGTTGCCCGCCAGCTTCTTGCTGTGCATTGTACATTTCCTGTGAAGCTGCTTGGAACACGGTATTCAATTCAGCCATGTTTGTTTCAATTGCTTCAAGGTCCTGATTTTTATGAGCTTCTTTAAGTTTAGCTAAAGCTTGCACGATAGGCTCTTTCTTTTCAGCAGGAATTTTATCACCAAATTCTGAAAGTTGCTTTTCGGTTTGGAAGATTAAACTGTCAGCCTGATTGATTTTGTCAATCTTTTCTTTGGCTTGTTTGTCAGCTTCTTCGTTTGCTTTCGCTTCGTCGCGCATCTTGTTAATTTCTTCCTCAGTTAACCCAGAAGAAGCTTCAATTCTAATGCTTTGTGATTTATTTGTTGCTTTATCTTTTGCTGAAACGTTTAAGATACCGTTTGCATCAATGTCAAAAGTTACTTCAACTTGCGGAATGCCACGTGGTGATGGTGGAATACCATCAAGGTGGAATCTTCCAATTGTTTTGTTGTCTTGTGCCATTGGGCGCTCACCTTGCAATACATGAATCTCAACAGATGGTTGATTGTCAGCTGCAGTTGTGAAAGTTTCTGTTTTACGAGTAGGAATAGTAGTGTTCGACTCGATCAATTTAGTCATTACACGTCCCATTGTTTCAATACCTAAAGAAAGTGGAGTAACATCAAGTAGCAGTACATCGGTAACTTCACCAGTTAATACACCACCTTGAATAGCAGCACCAACAGCAACAACCTCATCAGGGTTTACACCTTTAGAAGGGGTTTTACCGAAGAATTTCTGTACAATTTCCTGGATAGCCGGCATTCTTGTTGAACCACCTACTAGTATAATCTCGTCAACATCAGAAGCGCTCATGCCTGCATCTGCCAATGCCTGACGACATGGCTCAATTGTAGCCTGAATTAATGAATCCGCTAATTGCTCGAATTTCGCTTTTGTTAAGGTTTTAACAAGGTGCTTAGGTACACCATCAACAGGCATAATGTATGGCAGGTTGATTTCTGTACTGCTTGCACTTGATAATTCAATCTTTGCTTTTTCACCAGCTTCTTTTAATCGCTGCAGGGCCATTGGATCTTTTCTTAGATCTAGTCCTTCATCTTTTTTGAACTCATCTGCCAACCAATCAATAATTATCTGGTCGAAATCGTCACCACCAAGATGTGTGTCACCATTGGTTGACTTTACTTCAAATACACCGTCACCCAACTCAAGAATTGAGATATCGAATGTACCACCACCAAGGTCGAAAACTGCAATTTTCATGTCCTGGCTTTTCTTATCTAATCCATAGGCAAGAGCAGCAGCAGTAGGCTCGTTTATAATACGCTTAACCTGTAAACCAGCAATTTCGCCAGCTTCTTTTGTTGCCTGACGCTGGGAATCGTTAAAATATGCAGGTACTGTAATTACAGCTTCTGTTACTTCAGTTCCTAAATAATCTTCAGCAGTTTTCTTCATTTTTTGAAGAACCATTGCAGATATTTCTTGCGGCGAATAGAAACGATCGTCGATTTTTACACGTGGAGTGTTGTTGTCGCCTTTTTCAACAGTGTAAGGCATTCTGCCTACTTCTTTTGAAACTTCATCAAATGATTCACCCATGAATCGCTTGATAGAACTAATTGTTTTAGTCGGATTTGTAATCGCCTGACGCTTGGCTGGATCACCAACTTTTCTTTCACCATTCTCTATAAATGCAACAATAGATGGTGTTGTTCTTTTTCCTTCGCTGTTAGGAATTACAACTGGTTCATTACCTTCCATTACGGAAACACATGAATTCGTCGTCCCTAGATCGATACCAATTATTTTACCCATGATATATTAATATTTAATTTTTGTTCATTTTTATAATCACGATGCGGCTTTTTCAATCATTATGCCAATTAGCACTCTGACACATGAAATGATAATTTGGCACAATTCGGCAACTCGAAGTGCAGTGTCTTGCTGTCACAATGACATTTTTGTCAGGTGGACACAGAATTGGTGCTTGAAAGTTAAGTGAGGAAAGTAGGTAGTTAATAGTCGGTGGGGGTGAAGCAGAGAAGAAGAAAGCTGGTACCATCTTAAAACAAAATAGGCTGAATAATAATTCAGCCTACTTGTTATATTTTATAGCGATGTGTCTTATTTAGGAGATCAGTTTCTTCTCAATGTCGTTGATGTAGTTCTTAAATTTCTTGTCAGTTTCAATTAGGTTGTTTACCGTTCTGCAAGCATGCAACACGGTGGCATGATCCTTATCGCCAATTTGAGAACCAATTGATGCAAGAGAATGCTTTGTCATGCTCTTTGAGAAATACATTGCAATCTGACGTGCTTGAACGATTTCACGTTTTCTTGTCTTCGTATGGAGCACTTCAACAGGTAAATCAAAATAGTCGCAAACAACTTTGGAGATGTAGTCAATAGAAACTTCGCGTTTAGAACTTTTGATTAATTTTTCAATTAAGTCTTGAGCCAAATCGAGTGTAATCTCTTTTTTGTTGAGTGTAGATTGCGCAAGTAATGAAATAAGTGCGCCTTCGAGTTCTCTTACATTATTTTTAATATGAGCTGCAACATACTCCAAAACGTCGTCGCCAAGTTGAATTCCATCTTTATAGATTTTCTGCTTCAGAATTTTCATTCTGGTTTCAAAATCTGGTGGTTGCAAATCTGCTGATAATCCCCATTTAAATCTTGAAATCAGTCTTTGCTCCAGTCCATCAAGCTCTACAGGCGATTTGTCTGAGGTTAAAATAAGCTGTTTTTTAGACTGATGTAAGTGATTGAATATTTGAAAGAAAGTTTCTTGTGTTTTTTCCTTACCGGCAAATTCATGCACATCATCAAGAATTAGTACATCAATTATTTGATAGAAATGTAAGAAGTCATTCGAGTTATTATTCCTTACAGCATCAACAAATTGGGTTCTAAACTTATTGGCTGAAACATATAGAACGGTCTTCTCAGGAAACTTTTCCTTCACTTCAATGCCAATTGCCTGTGCCAGATGAGTTTTTCCTAAACCAGAATCACCATGAATGAATAGTGGATTAAAGGCTGTTCCTCCAGGATTACTGGCTACAGCGTAACCTGCCGAGCGAGCAAGCTTGTTACAGTCGCCTTCAACAAAATTATTGAATGAGTAATCAGGATTTAATTGCGGATCAATTTGCAGTTTTTTGAGTCCGGGAATAATAAATGGGTTTTTAATAATATTATCTTCTGCAGAGGCCGGCATTGAGACTGGCTTATTGTAAAGGCCAGAATTATTCTTAGTCGGGAATTTTACAGTATAGGGTTTGCTGTTAGAGAAGGTATTGTTTTCCACAACAACACTGTATTCGAGCTTACCTTCAGAACCCAATTCTTTTCGAATTGTCTTTCTAAGAATATCAATGTACTGCTCTTCAAGATATTCATAAAAAAATGGACTAGGCACCTGTATTGTTAAAATGTTCTCTTCTAATTTGATTGGAACGATTGGTTCAAACCAAGTTCTGAAGCTAACCGAAGGTACGTTGTCGCGGATAACTGCAAGGCACTTTTCCCAGACTTCATGATAGCTGTTCTGCATGCTAATAATAATGTTTTATAATTTCGTGACCCAATGATTATGCGAACAAAATTTGTGAAAAAAAAGGGAATAAAAAAACAAAAAAGGTATTGACTTTGTCGATTATGTTCTATTGGTTTTATTATCAGTGCTATAAAATTAGTAATAATTTAACAATAGTTTAAGTTATTTAAAATGTGATAGTTAACTGTTTCGTCTCCCTTAAAGGCTTGGTTTCATTAGCGTTCTGATAAAATTGCTTTGTTATGCTAATTAAGATTAAAATTAGATTACTAATTCCTTCCTTTATTTAGAATAAATTAAGCGTATATTAAAGAACTTTTTTTACAAAAATGTGGATGCAAAAATAGAGTGTCTTTTTGGTTTTAACTATTTGGAATAAATATTTATGATTAAAATGCAATTACATTGGCAGATATTAATCGCTTTAATTCTGGCAATTATTTATGGTATAGTATTTTCAACAACCTACTCACTAAATAAAGCTGATATTGAAAGTTTATCAAAGAACGAAATTGCTACCGAGCAATTAGTAATTCTGGTTGATATTGAATTCAAATCTTTGTCATCTTTTAATCAAGCTCTTGATGAACAGATTCGGCAACTAAATGAGCACGAAAAGGCAGTTGTTACTGAGAAGGCCTATAAGAACAAAGCTGTAAATGCAATTGGCTGGTTAGGCGATGTCTTCTTACGGGCATTGAAAATGCTTATTATACCCTTAATTTTAAGTTCCCTAATATCTGGTATAACGAGTATTGGTAGTGGCGGAAGTCTTGGCCGCTTGGGATTAAAGACCATTGCCTATTATATTAGCACCTCTCTGTTTGCCATTTTAACCGGATTGTTTCTGGTTAACTTATTTAAGCCGGGAGTAGGAGCCGATTTAAACTTTAGCCATAAAGTAGAAGGGCTTGTTGAGAAGCAACGAACTTTTCAAGAGTTGTTAATTGATATTATACCTGATAATATTTTCAGATCCTTAATGGAGGCAGATATGCTGTCTATCATATTCTTTGCTGTCCTTTTTGGTTTTTTCATTACAAAGGTAAATAAACAGGCAGCTGACACCTTGTCAAACTTCTTTCAGGCACTTTTTGATGTAATGATGAAACTGACCATGTTTGTTATCAAATTTACACCAATCGGAATTTTTGGTATAGTAGCAAAAGTAGTTGCCGATCAGGACGACTTAGGTAGTTTACTTGTTAGAATGGGCATGTATATGGGAACGGTTGTACTTGCTCTCGCCATTCATTTCTTTATCACGTTACCAATAGCCACCAAATATATAGGAAAGGTAAATCCTTTCAAGCATTTAAAAAATATGTCGACACCATTGTTAACAGCATTTTCAACTTCATCGTCGGGTGCTACTTTACCGCTAACAATTGATGCGGTTGAAAATAAGAGTGGAGTATCGAACAAGGTAAGCAGTTTTACGTTGCCACTAGGTGCAACAATCAATATGGATGGAACAGCCCTTTATGAATGTGTGGCTGCAATATTTATAGCACAGGCCTATGGAGTAGACTTAAGTTTTGGTGCACAGATAATTATTGTTGGTACAGCCTTGCTGGCATCCATAGGAGCAGCAGCAATACCTATGGCAGGTTTGGTAATGATAACTGTAATCCTGTCTGCTGTGCAATTGCCTCTTGAAGGAGTTGGACTTATATTGGCTGTTGACCGAATTTTAGATATGTTTAGAACAGCTACCAATGTGTGGAGCGATAGCTGCGGTGCGGTAATAATAGCTAAAACCGAAGGAGAAGAGTTGAAAGTATAGCTTGCGATTATATTATGAGTGATAAGAAGTGTAACGAGACTGCGAAGGACGAGAAGAAGTTTATGTGCTCCAAGTGCGGCAGCACGAGCAACAAAGAGAAGAAACTGTGCAAGGCTAAGAAAAACAAGAAAAAATGAAAGCAATGATATTTGCAGCTGGGTTGGGAACCAGATTGCGTCCTCTTACTGATAGCCAGCCCAAAGCGATGGTTCCCTTTCGTGGGCATCCTATGTTATTCCATGCAATTGCGTATTTGAAGAAGTTTGGCGTTAATACCATTGTTATTAATGTTCATCATTTTGCACAGCAAGTAATTGATTATATTCAATTGAATAAATCATTTGACATTCAAATCATCATTTCTGATGAATCTGACCAATTACTTGATACCGGAGGTGGATTAAAGAAAGCTGCTGCTTTTTTTAACAATGATGAAGATATTGTTGTGTTAAATACCGATGTCCTTACAGATTTAGATTTAGCGGCCATGTTAGAAAGTCACCGTAGGAGTGAGGCCTTGGCAACATTGGCAGTGAGGAAGAGAATCTCGAGTCGCTATTTGTTGGTTGATGATAACGCACGTTTATGTGGTTGGAGAAACACCAAAAGTGGTGAACAAATTTTGGCTCGGAATTCCAATTCATTAAACGATCGAGCATTTAGTGGTGTGCATATAATAAAAAGTCAGTTGCTTGAAAAACTGCAGCCTGCGGGCAAATTCTCCATTATACAAAGTTATTTGCAGTTAGCAGGAGATCATACAATCTCCTGTTTCGATCATTCCAGTTCCTATTGGTTTGATATGGGAAAAATTGAAACGTTCGATGAAGCCGATAAGGTAATTCCTTAGCTGTGGATTAAACAATACTGTTTAATTGAATGTGAAATACAGCTCCAGCTTTTTCGTTTTCAGCCCAGAGCTGACCATTTAAATTTCTTTCCACAATTGATTTTGCCATGTAAAGTCCCAGTCCGGTTCCTTGACCTTGATCCTTGGTTGTGAAATACGGCTCAAAAATTTTATGAATAAGTTTGTCATCAATGCCTCCTCCATTGTCAGCAATTGAAATTGCGATGGTACTGTTGTGTCTTTTTGTGATGATTCTTATCTGCGGGTTTTTTATCCCTTGCTCAATGAAATTGTCTTTTGCATTTACCAGAATGTTTAAAATTACCTGTGATAATTCGTTGGGGAAACCTGACAGTTCAACATCCGTGCTTCCTTCAAGAGATATTACTATGTTGTTGTGTTCAAAGTTGCTCTCGATGAATTTCACCGTTTTATCAATCACATCGGTGAGTATAAATTTTGAGGCTGCATATTGAGGTTTAAAGAAATCTTTAAAATCATCAATGGTCTCTGACATGTATCTGATTAGATCGAGGATTTTACCAACTTTTTCCTTCATGTAGGGTTCCGTGAGCTTCTTATACTCAAATGCGGTTTGCATGTTCTGTATAATTAATCCTAACGAATTTATTGGCTGACGCCATTGATGTGCAATGTTGCCAATCATTTCGCCCATTGCTGCCTGTCTGGATTGCTTGATCAGCATATGATCTTTCGTTCTAAGATCACTTACTGCTTCTTCAACTTGCTTTTCTAGACTATCGTGTAGTTCTTTTAATTGCTCATTTGTACGCTGAAGTTGCTCTTCAGTATTTTTAATCGGAGTAATGTCTCGTCCTACTCCTTGTATTTCAATTACATTATTCTCCGCATCGGTAACTCCGTAAAAATCCCAGGAGATCCAAATTTTACCATCCTTTAGATAGAAATTTTCCTCTGTTTGTAAACGATGAGTGCGCTTTATATGTTTCTTCTTGAAAAACATCTCGAGCTGTTCTCTATTTAAATGAAAGGCCATGGGAACTTGACCAACAATTTGTTCGCGCTTAATAGAGAATTTTGCGCAATAGGCATCATTAATATACGTAATGGTGTTGTCTTTTGATACGCGAATTACAAGGTCGTTCTGCGATTCAACAAGGCCACGGTAGCGCTCCTCGCTGTATTTAAGCGCATTGATATGGCTAATGTTTGCTGTAATGTCACGACTCACTGCAAGCGTTCCAAGCAGACCTTTTTGATTAATGTAGAAGGGAGCTTTGATCGTTTCAAAGTATGAGTTTTGTCCATCCTTGTTTTTTAGATGTCCCTTGTATTTGCTTTTACGCTTATTTTCTAGGGTTCGATTATCGTTTTTAATAAAATGCTCAACAGTTGCTTCATTAAAAATATCCTGTGCCATCTTGCCATTAATCTCACTCGCTTTTTTACCAACAAACTCGGCAAAGGCTTTATTCACTCCAAGGTATTTGCCTTCACTGTCTTTGTATGATATTAAATCAGGAATATTATTGAGT
>JBFHES010000122.1:0-12917 GCA_041584015.1 Bacteroidales bacterium | reverse complement strand
GTGAGTTCTTTTTTTTGATTCTGTAGGAAAAAGTTTATTTTCATGATGTTGCTTATCAATAAAGCAAAGGTATGATTAAGGAACGTTTTAAGGAACGTTTTTGGCAATTTAAACGTTTTATTTGCACTGGTTTTATTTGTGAAATGTTGGTTAATTGCCTGTTATGCAGTTTTTAACGGAAATTTACACTGGTGTTTATAAATCCCGTCCGGGGTACAAAAAGCCGCAGTTCATGCGGCTTTTGTCGTTTTAAGGAGCGCTTTTGGATTTTTGAGGACATTTGCCCTTTGTGAATAGCCTCATTTCGTTTTTTGACTATAGTGCTATCGAAGTCTTGAAATTGCTATGTTTTAAATATATTCCTATTTCGAGCTGGTTTTTCGAATCTCCTGCTATCGTTAAGTTGTTTTCAAAATAAAAACTGAAAACCTCTCTGTTTCAGTTGGCATTTCATGATTTGGGATATAAAGTAAAGGCTGCTAATTATATACAAACTCATTTGTAATCGGTCGATCGACGTCCTTCTGGTAACCTATATTGATACTGTCCTAAGAAGTGTGTGTAAAGTGGTTATCGCATAGAAGAAATAGAAGATGAATTTGAGGTTTATATGTAATGCAGACGCATGGAAAAGCTGATTGACGAATTGGCACGCGGTCGCAAAATGGAGAAAATATTACGAGAAGAAAAGTAATGAGTTTTTACCCTCATCTAGGCTTTAAATCTCAGATTTTCTATACTTACCAGGTCCCACACCAATTCGGTTCGAAAAGCTAGATGTATAATGTTGCAAGGAGGAAAACCCGCAGACATAGGCTATTTCCGATAAACTGGAGGATGCTTCTTGTAGCATTTCCATCGATTTGTTAATCTTTAAATTAAGAATAAAGCTGGCTGGAGGATAACCCGTCAATTTCCGTACTTCATCGGTAAATTTTGTTTTGCCCATTCCAAACCGAAGCGCCAAATCCTCAATTATCCACTTTTTGGTCAAATCGCTCGATATTAGATTGGTTAAGTCATTAATGAAATGGTCATCTTTCTCATTTTGTAACTGTCGGTGCGTAAGTTCGCGATATAGGTTGATAAACAAATTGTTAATCAGGTTTTTTGCAACTATCTCGTAACCTGTCTCTTGTTTCTGGAGTTCCTGTTTCAATTCCACAAAATACTTTTTTAGCTTTTTAGCATTGCGCAGAACAATGGTTTTTTCTTTCGTAAGTTGGCGACCAATATTTTCTTGCAGTTCTGGTGATATTTGAGACCAGGGGCCTAGTCTCAATGGAGTGTTTAAATTGTATGACAGCGGTTTTATCACCATCCACGAATATTCGCCTATATCGGTTTTACCATACGGACTGCCATACATTTGCCAGGGATTAATGATGGAAATGTTATCTGGGTAAAGATCAATCTCATTACTTTCTACCATCCACCGAAATTTACCACTGTGAATAAAACGTATGCCTATTCCGGGATGTGTATGCGGGTACATCGTATAGTCCATTCTTACCTTGCTAAACTTCATGCTGCCAAATTGCAAAATGTATGGAAGCTTATCCAGAGGTCCTTTATCTCCGGGATGCCACCAAACACCCTGCCCGTCAATTGATGATTTTATGTTGTGTCTTTCCATGTGTTTTTGCTATAATTTACAAAATCGACCGTTGCGTAAATATAGCAACTCCATTCTGTAAAAAGATATATTATTACATAATATCCTGAGTTCAATTAAAGATTATAGAGCTCAGGTTATTAAGTACGAAGCAAATATTCTGATTATGAAATCATGCATGTGGTGTTTTTCAATCTTATTGTTGTGTAGTAGTTTATTTATAAGCTGTGCAGACCAATCAAATCAAGAACAACACAAACTTATTGTTGAGCTGGTAGGTTCAGTTGCCGATAAGGATAAAATAAAATCAATAGCCTCTGCCAACGGAGCATCTGATGTTCAACTCTACCAATGGAACAATCATTTGGCTTTATACACGCATCTTAATAATGTGGAAGCATTCAAGAAACAGATAAACGAACAATTTCCTGAATTGAAGATGAAGGTGTATGAAAAACCTTTTTACAATTTCTCAAAAGCAGAAAGGTGCAACAATACCTCGGTAGCGAGTGAATGGAAACATATTTTGCTCACAGCTAATCTGGTCGAAAATGAAAAATACCGGCAGGAGTATATGGAATATCACCGTACACAGTTCGAGGAGTGGCCCGAAATAGCGCAGGGCTTTTGTAATGCCGATTTTCAGCAACTATTGCTTTATAGAAATGGAAGGCAATTAATGTTAGTGATTTCTATTCCTGCCGATAAAACATTGGATGAATTGAATTCGAAAACAACAGAAAATAATCCGCGAGTAAATGATTGGAACGAGATAATGGGCAAATATCAGGAAGGGATTGAAGGGACTAAACCCGATGAAAAGTGGGTTCTTCTTGAAAAAGTAGAATAAAACACTTCGCAACCAAACCCACAAAACACAACCAAATCGATCATTAACAATTACTATAAATGAACCAAACGAATTATCAACTTTTTGATTTTTTGGATTTTGACCGAAAAATGACGGGCAATGAATGCCTATGGAAAGTTTGTGCACCTATTGCCGTTAAAACGGATGGCAATGATGTTGTTCTTGAGCTTCCATTTCAAAAACAAAAAGTAGCCAACGATATAACACCGGATACCGAAGTAAGTAGAAAGGCTTATGCTTTGCGTATTAGAGCCTATGGCGATAAGATTATCCGAGCGGCAATTGGCTTTGATCAAGAAGATATGCAGGAGTCAATAATGCTGGAGATGGACAAAAGCATGCAAGTTAATCCGCTTCATATTGAGAAAGAAGAAGATACTTGGTGGGTGAAAGATGCATCGGGCACTGTTAGGGCAAAATTAAACCGCAAACCCATTGATATCGACCATTGGAGCGACTTACTCCCAAAGCCACAAGAATCGTTGGAATTATCTTTTTACCCCGATGGTAAAAAAGAAGTTAAGTTAAGTGCTTACGATACCTTTTTCCCAGCACGACACGATGCATACGCATTGGCAGTAGTTGAAAAAGACGGTGAGTTAGACCGTACTACCTTATCGCTCGAAGTAGAACCGGATGAAAAGTTTGTAGGCTCGGGCGAACGTTTTGCAAAAATGGATTTGTCGGGTCGTACCTTTCAACTGAAAAATCAGGATGGGCAGGGTGTTAATAACCGTCGTACCTATAAAAACGTTCCTTTTTTGATGTCGAGCCGCATGTATGGCGTATTTCTGCATACTTCGTCTTACGGTAAAATGTCGGTTGCCGACCATTCGTCGCGCTCTTTGCAATTCTTAGTAGAAGAACCAGCGATGGATCTATTTTTAATTGGCGGTGAAACTCCTGAGGAAGTACAGCGGGGCTATCGACAATTAACCGGTTTTCCGACCATGTTGCCTAAATGGAGTTTTGGTACATGGATGAGCCGAATGACTTATTTCTCGGAAGAGGAAGTGAAAACTATTTGCAACCGCATGCGCAAAGAGGATTACCCCTGCGATGTAATTCATATTGACACGGGTTGGTTCGAAACCGATTGGTTGTGCGAATGGAAGTTTAATAAAGAACGCTTTCCCGAACCAAAACGCTTTGTGCAAGACTTGCGGAAAGACGGATACAAGGTAAGCCTCTGGCAGTTGCCTTATATCGCTAAAGAAGCAGAACAGGAGCAGGAAGCCATTGATAACAACTATATCTGTCAGGTACACGATGTTGGGCATCAGTCCGACTCTAATTTTTCGGCTTTAGACTACACCGGAACGATTGATTTCACTTACCCCAAGGCCGTAGAATGGTACAAAGGGCTTTTAAAAGAATTGCTCGACATGGGTGTGGTTTGTATTAAAACCGATTTTGGCGAAGAAATCCACATGGATGCTACTTACCATGGAATGAGTCCCGAGAAGCTCAACAATATTTATGGGCTGTTGTATCAAAAAGCGGCTCACGAAATAACCAAGGAAGTATCTGGAGATAGTATTGCTTGGTCGCGTGCGGGTTGGGCCGGTTGTCAGCGTTACCCGCTTCACTGGGGCGGCGATTCGGCTTGTTCGTGGGACGGGATGGCCGGGTCCTTAAAAGGAGGGCTCCATATTGGTTTGTCGGGCTTTGGTTTTTGGAGCCACGACGTACCCGGTTTCCACGGTGTGCCTGATTTTATGAATTCTGTTATTCCCGATGATTTGTATGTACGTTGGACCCAGTTTGGTGTTTTCTCTTCTCATCTGCGGTATCACGGAACTTCAAAGCGAGAGCCTTACGAATATCCTGCCATTTCGGGCATTGTGCGTAAATGGTTAAAGTTGCGCTATGCGCTTATTCCTTATTTGTTGGAGCAAAGTGAGCTGACTACAAAAACCGGATATCCAGTGCTGCGCGCCATGTTATACCATCACCCCGAAGATAAAATGTGCTGGCATATTGATGACCAATATTACTTTGGTGATGATTTCCTTGTTGCGCCTGTAATGAATAGCGACAACAAACGCGATGTGTATTTGCCGGATGGTGAATGGGTAAACCTCTTTACCGGAGAAACTTTTTCAGGAAAGCAATGGCTAAATGACTTTGAATGCCCGATGGAAGAAATGCCGGTTTGGGTAAAAAAAGGAGCTGACATTTCGGTTTATCCACATCACGTAAGTAATACCGATGAGATGGATGCCAGTAAATCGGTTAAATTAAAGTTTGATGAAACCTACATAGGCTTGTCAAATAGTATATTAAAGGCTATTTGGGGTGTTTGTCGATAAACTCTGACAGGGTTTAAAACCCTGTCGGATGTATTAACAATGAAACAAAAATATGATTACCTGGAAACAAAATATAGAAGAATCGAAAAAGCGATACACAGATTGGTGGAACGGTAAAGGCATAGTACTGACCATGTGGGAACACCTTGAGAAAGAAGGCACTCCGCATGCTCAAATAGTTAAGCCGGCAGCGCCAAAAGATTTAAAGCAATATTGGTTCGATCCAAATTGGAGAGCTGACAACCTGAACTATCAGTTGTCGCGAAGTTCGTTTAAGGCAGATATTATGCCTGTTGCCAATACGCATCTTGGTCCCGGTTCGCTGGCTGCCATTTTAGGCGCTGAGTTAGACGGTGGTGAGGATACCATTTGGATTCGACATAAAAAGGGCTTTAACTCCAATATACTATTCGATGAAAACAATCCGAATTGGAAATTGCATGTAGATTTAGTGAAGGCTTGCAAACAACAATCTAACGGAAACTATTTTGTGGGTTGCCCCGATTTGTGCGAAGGACTTGATGCCTTAGCCAGTTTAAAAGGCACACAGGAAACATTACTGGATATGATTATGCAGCCTGATGAATTAAAGGCTCAATTGCAAACCATTAACGATATCTATTTTAAGGTGTTCAACCAAATTTATGACATCATAAACGTGGACGGCGAAATGGCTTTTTGTTATTTCTCAATCTGGGGACCGGGTACGGTATCAAAGCTGCAATCCGATATTTCTATCATGGTTTCGGAGGAAGACTTTCGCACTTTTGCTCAACCTTACTTGAGAGAACAAGCTCAAAAAATTGATTATACGCTTTATCATTTAGACGGTGTGGATGCGCAACGTCACTTAGAGGCTGTACTGGAAATTGAAGAACTCAATGCTATTCAGTGGACACCGGGTGTTGGTGAACCTCAAGGGGGAGACCCTCGCTGGTACGATTTGTATAAAAAAATTCTGGCTGGTGGAAAGTCGATTATGGCAAATTGGGTTACCATGGATGAGTTAGAGCGTTTAATCGATAACATCGGAACGGATGGTCTACACATTAATGTCGATTTTAAATCGGAAAAAGAGATTGACGAGGCATTAAAAATTGTAGAAAAATACAGATAACATGCTACGATTAGGAATATTAGGATTAGGCGAAGGAAGAAGCACGATGTCTGCTGCCTTGCAAAGCGAAAAATTGGAGTTAAAAACCATCTGCGACCGAAATGAGAATTTGTGCAAACAACGCGCAAAAGAGTTTGACTTTCATAATTATACTACGAATTACGACGACCTATTAAATGACCCCGAGATTGATGTGGTGGGAATATATACGCCCGACCATTTACATGCCGCGCATATCAAGCAAGCATTGTTGCACGGTAAACATGTGGTTTGTACTAAACCCTTAATCGATGATTTAGCCGCGGCCAAAGAATTGCTGCAACTTAGCCATGAGAAAGGGAAACGGGTTTTCGTAGGGCAGAGCAGTCGCTTTTTTGAGCCCATGAAAAAGCAACGACAAGATTTTGAGCAAGGAGCAATAGGCGAACTGATAACCATTGAGGCGCATTACAATGCCGATCATCGGTGGTTTTTGGGTAAAGGATGGTCCTTAGACAATTCGTTTAAATGGTTGTACGGAGGGCTTAGTCATCCTGTCGATTTTATTCGTTGGTATCTTCCAAATATTGACGAAGTAATGGGCTATGGCATGTTGAGTGCAAATGGAAAAAAAGGAGGATTGAAGAACGAAGATACCATGCACTTCATTTTCAAATCAGAAGATGGAAAAATAGCCCGTGTGAGCGGTTCTTATTCCGGTCCTGTTCAACCGGAGGTGCGTGATAGCGAAATGACCTGTATTTTACGAGGTACAGAAGGATGCAGTCAGGGCGACTACATGGATTTAAGGTATGCTATCAGCGATAAAAACGGTGAAAGTAAAGTGCTTACGTTTGACAACAAGCAAAAATATTACTTCCGCTTTGAAGGCAAATCGCACCATGCAGGCGAATACCAAAATTACTACGAGTATTTTGCCGACTGCATCACTAACAATGAAACAGCCTATCCCGATTTAAAAGAAGGGATTGGTACCATTGCGGTTTTAAAAGCCATGGATGAATCCTTAAAAACAGGAAAACCAATAAAAATTAAAGATTTACTGGGAGGCATTCTCCTATAACCAAATTAACTTAATGTAATGGATAATATAAATAGCTTTTTAAGTACCATAGATTTTGTTGTTGTTGGAATATACCTGGTTGTATTAATCGGAATCGGTTACTGGGTAAGTTTTATCCAAAATGGAAAAAAGGGTAAGGATGAAAATCTTTTTCTGGCAGGTCACTCTCTGGGATGGTCAAGTATTGGTTTGACCATGTGGGGTACAAACGTAGGGCCGTCTATGTTAATAGCTTCGGCAAGTATTGGTTATACCACCGGTGTGGTTGCCGGTAATTTCAGCTGGTATGCCTTTGTATTCATCTTATTGTTAGCCACCGTTTTTGCACCTCGATATTTAAAAGCCAAAGTACAAACACTACCCGAGTTCATGGGGAAACGATTTGGAGATTCTACCAGAAGCTTTTTAGCTTGGTACACCGTGGCAACCATACTCATTTCATGGTTGGCATTAACCCTTTTTGCCGGTGGAATTCTGGTGGGGCAGATATTAAATATTTCCTTATTTGCTTCGGTGGTGGTATTAATCATTATTGCGGCTTTCTTTACCATTGCCGGTGGGTTAAAAGCAATTGCCTATACCAACGTTTTTCAGATGATATTGTTAATTCTGGTGTCGGCAGTTTTAGTAATTATAGGCGTTGTGAAAGCAGGAGGGCCAATGGCAATATACGAAGCTACTCCCGCCCATTACTGGAATTTATTTCAACCATTGGATGATGCAAATTATCCATGGATAGCCATTTTATTGGGCTACCCTATTATGGGTGTATGGTTTTGGTGTACCGACCAATCGATGGTACAATCGGTTTTGGGTGCTAAAAACTTAAAACAAGGGCAGCTGGGAGCCAACTTCACCGGCTGGCTTAAAATTTTGGATGTATTCCTGTTTATTATTCCGGGCATAACCTGTTTTGTTTTATTTCCAAATCTCAGCAATCCCGACGAAGCCTATATGACCATGGTAACTCGCTTGCTGCCTTCCGGAATGATTGGTTTGGTTATGGCTGTGCTCATTGCCGCATTGGTAAGTACTATCGACTCAGCCTTAAATTCATTGAGTACCGTATTTACCATGGATATTTATGTAAAGAAGTTTCAACCTAATGCCACACAAAAACAAATTGTAAGTATTGGTAGGGTGGTAACTGTAGTGGGGGCAGTTCTGGCCGTGTTTATGGCTGTAGGTATTGATAGCATAAAGGGCTTAAACCTTTTTGATGTATTTCAGGCAGTATTAGGTTTCCTTGCTCCTCCATTATCTGTTGTATTCTTGTTTGGTGTACTATGGAAAAAAACGACCACCAAAGCAGCTAATTTTACATTAACTGTGGGCACGATTATTAGTATGGGAACCGGAATTATGTACTTGTTTGTTTTTCCGAACGACAAATATGATTTCTGGCCACATTTCCTTTTATTGTCCTTCTTCATTTTTGTAGCTTTAGCAATAATGGCTTTTCTAATTACTATTTTCGATAAAAAAGCGGTGCAACAAAACGTTTTTGATTATGGCGAATTACCAAAACCCGACCAACAAGTTCGTTGGTTATGGGGAGTATTGGTTGGTGTAATGATAGGATTATATTTAATATTTAACCTTGTGCTATAATCTTGTTTCCGATAGTCGGAGTGCGACTCTAAGTCACGCCCCGACTATTAAATATAAAAATAATAATTATGAAAATAATTCTATTTATACCTTTAATTTTTACGTGCTTAACTATTATGGCTAAGCCAAAACAGCCTAATATTATTTTCATCATGTCTGATGATCACACCGCACAAGACATTGGAGCTTACGGTGGACGTTTGGCCGATTTAAATATGACACCTAATATCGATAAATTGGCTGCACAGGGGATGCTGTTCAAAAATGTTTTCTGCAACAACTCCATTTGTACACCCAGCCGGGCTTCGATTATGACTGGACAATACCCACAAACCAATGGTGTTTTAGATTTAGACCACGAACTGGATACCGATAAACAATACTTAGCTATTGAATTGAAAAAGTTGGGCTATAGTACCGCAGTGATTGGTAAATGGCATTTGAAAACCGAACCGGTAAATTTCGATTATTATAAAGTTTTACATGGTCAGGGAGAATATTTTAACCCTAATTTTTATGACAAAAGGAACGGTGAATGGCCAAACAACAAAGTGAAAACCGAAGGCCATTCAAGCGATGTAATTACAGATGCCGTAATTGATTATTTAAAAAACAGGGATATTTCTAAACCCTTTTTTATGATGCATCACTTTAAGGCCCCCCATGGTTGGTTTGAGTATGCCCCGCGTTATGCCGATTATCTGAAAAATACCGAAATACCCGAACCGGCCAGTTTGTATTATCAACCCAATTGGGGGTCGGAGGGTACACGCGGTAAAAATGATTCTTTAGTTAACCTTATAGGAGCATCCCTCTCGGATCGTAATAAATACAACAATTATAATCATCCTTTTTTCAAGGATTCCCTTGCGGGGCAAGAGTCTGCTCATTTGGCCCATCAACGTTATTTAAAAGATTACCTCCGTTGTGTAAAAGGAGTTGATGATAACGTAGGGCGACTATTCGATTTTCTGAAAAAAGAGGGCTTATGGGATAATACAATCATTATCTACACCGGCGACCAAGGCATGATGCTGGGAGAGCACGATTTTACGGATAAACGCTGGATGTATGAGGAGTCGATGCGCATGCCATTTATTATGCATTATCCAAAAATGATAAAAGCAAACAGCGTTACCGACTTATTGATAAACAACACCGATTTTGCTCCAACAATGATTGAATTGGCCGGAGGCAAAGCGCCGGAGTATATGCAGGGGAAAAGTTTTATAAACACCTTGCAAGGTAAAGAAGAAACAGATTGGCGTAAAACAACCTACTACCGATATTGGATGCATATGATTCACCAATATGTCCCGGCTCACATTGGCGTGCGTTCTAAAGATTATAAATTGATGTTTTTCTATGGAAAGCATTACCTGCCCAGAGCAGAACAATTAAATTTTTACTGGAAAAACACCTTTGGTGTTGATGGCGAAACACCACATACCTGGGAGTTCTATGATTTAAAAAATGACCCGCAGGAATTGAATAACCGCTATAACGACCCGGCTTATAAAGAAATAATTGCCGAATTAAAAGCAGAACTAAAAAAGCAACGCGAGGAACTGAATGAAACGGATGAAAAATATCCTGAAATTCAAGCAATTATTGAAAAACATTGGAATGACTAATGATAAAATGGAAACAAATAGAAATATAGTTATGAAGACTTTTTTAATATCAATTGGTATACTATTAAGCACCTGCTTCTTAGCGTTTGCCCAAACAGAATATCATGTATCACCCGATGCAGTGAAAAATGGTAAAGGAACACTAGAATCTCCTTTTAATTCTATTGAAGCAGCAAAGCTGAAAGTAGCTAAAACAAATAAAAACATGCAGCAGGACATTGTGGTTTACCTGCATGGTGGCACTTACAGTTTAACAAGTCCGATAGAGTTTAAAGAAAAGGATTCGGGTACCAACGGTAAGACCATCACATACAAAGCCTATAATAATGAAGTGCCGATAATTAGTGGTGGTGTTAAAGTAACCGGATGGGAGCAGGTAATTGGCAATGTCTTCAAAGCGAAGCTTAACAGAGAAAGCAAGCTGAGAACCTTGTTTGTCAATGGAAAAAGAATGCGCATGGCCGGTACCGAAGCACCTATTAATGGTCAGGGACCTTGGGGAGAATATGAAGTAAAAGGAACTGAAAGTTGGGCTTTTGGTGCCGGAACTGCTATAGATGGGATAAAGTTTAAAACGGACGATGTTGCACCTTATCAAAATGCAGATGATGTGGAACTGGTGCAGTGCAATGTATGGACAGAGAAAATTTACTGCATCAGAGAAGCAGAGCAAATAGCGGATACTACCATTTTAAAGTTTCAACAACCTTACGGTGCCATAGCCACCAATTTAGGGTAGAATGCAGCATTGAAACACAACAGGCCATTCATCGTTAGAAATGCCTATGAGTTATTGGATCATCCCGGAGAGTTCTACTTTAACAGAAAAACGCAAACACTTAATTATTATAGTAATGGTGAGGATATGGCTAAAGCCAATGTTATTGCACCCATGGCCGATGGTTTAATGCGTATTCAGGGAACTTCAACTCAATCAAGAGTGAAAAACATTCGTTTCGAAGGCATTACTTTTTCGTACGACCACTGGAACTTAATGGAAATAGAAGGTTCTCACGCATTTGCGGGCGTACAAAGCAGTGGGTTGGCTGTTAAATACATACCCGACGGCAACTGGCACCCTACTGAATACAACAGTTGCGATGTGCCGCGCGGAAGTATTGAAATTAACAATGCAGAGAATATTACATTTGAACGTAACCGTTTTGAGGGGTTGAGCTCTGCAATTGCCATTAACATGGTAAACGACGTAAAAAGTAGCAAGGTGAATGGTAACTACTTCAACGATTTACTGGGAAATACGGTAAATGTAGGTCACCCGCAGCATTATAAAATTGGCGATGGTCCTTTGTTTGCTCCAGACGTGGAAGGATTATGCGAAAACATTAGCATTACAAATAATTACATACGAAATGTAAGTATCGACTTCCGCCAGTTGGAGGGAATAACAGCCTTTTTTGTGGCCAATGTAAATTTTGACCACAACGATATTTCAGGAATTGCTTACGGTGCCATGACCATTGGTTGGTGGTGGGGAAACGCGAATATTCCACCTTCTACAGTGGCAAAAAACAACTCTATGAGTTTTAATAGGGTAGGTCACACGCACCTTTCTCTTAAAGATGGCGGTATGATTTATGGCTTAGGCGAACAGCCCGGTAGTGTTATCGAAGGCAATTACCTTTTTCGGGGTCAACGTTGCATTTATCTCGACGATGGTTCGGCATATTGGACTATCCGACGAAATGTGATTGACAATCGTATTCCTGATAAAAAGGGCATCTTTTGGTTGCATACCTGGACGGATAAGTGTCACGATATTATTACCGAAAATAATTTTGTAAAGGATAATAACGTTAAGAACAACGGAACAAACTGTCCGGTTAAATACACGGAGAACTTTGTAAGGCGGGATTTTTCGGATGAAGCAAAAGCAATTATGAAAGCAGCCGGTATTCAAGAGGAATACAAAAGCATTATTCCTGCTAAAGAACCGCAAAGATTTGAATTATACCCGGAAGATTTTAAAGATACGGATCATTAATGGCTATTAGTTTCTTAATAAAAGATGGGGTGCATGTTGAGGACTAAACACCAAAGTGTATAATGAAACTGTAAAGAATTTAAAACATGCTTGCATTGTAAATGCGAGTATGTTTTTTATAAGTCAACTACCTCCAACAAAATAAGATCACAGTTAACGGCAGTGTGTTCAATGCCTCCCAAATTAAAACAAACAATAAAGTTGGATACTGTCCTAAAAAGTGTGTAAAGTAAGATTCCTGTAAATTTACGTTTGGACTAAAATTTACAAAAGTTGAAGAACCTACACTTTAACAAGAGCAAGTAACAAATATTCTAGAGGAAATAGCTGTTTGGGATGTTTATGTTCTGCTCGTTTCTGTTCCATTAGTTGGTTGTTTTCAGTTGCCCGTTTCGAGGGCTTTTGTAATCTACCCCTAACTAGCTACGTTTAAGATTAGATTATTCCAATTGCTGTTGCTGCATATGTCCTGTTGAAATGTGGGAAACTCATCTGAGAGTTTTCCATATTTCAATAGGAATTCTACCGGTGTTAAATATCCCAGCGATGAGTGTGGCCTTTCGTTGTTGTACATCCATAGCCAGGCGTTGGCATAATTTCTCATTTGTACAAGATTTTCAAACATATAACTATTTAGTACATCTTGCCTGAAAGTCCGGTTGAATCGTTCAATCAGGCTGTTCTGCGTGGGC
>JBFHES010000121.1:0-12940 GCA_041584015.1 Bacteroidales bacterium | reverse complement strand
GTTCTAATGAGTTCAGTTTTTAAAAATTACAACATCTAATTCCTGATTTTTTGAGCTTTCAGGTTATTATGGGACACCTTGTCCAAGCAAAGCTCCTGAAACTTCAAATTTCAATTTCAATTCCTCAAGACTTTCAGTAGACCCCACAATTGTTAAAATATCTCCCAAACGCAATCTGGTATAACCATGCGTTACTACCATATCATCTTTTCGCTTAACCGATAAAATAAGTACATCATTCGGAAGCCTTAAATCACGTAATGCTATTCCGTGTATGTCTTTATCCATTATCTCAATGTCTTCCGTATCATGGTTCTTATCGGTACCCAACAGAATGGATGTAGCGAGCGGTGCTCTAACAAAGTGATCGAGTAGTCCTACCATAGCTGTGGATGGTTCTACAATTAAGGCATCGAGCTCGTGAAACTGATTAAAATAGGCTCTGTCGTTCAGTCTGACTATGATTTCTTTGGTACCTACATGCTCGTATATTAAATCACATATTTTCAAATTTTCTTTGTCCGAAAGCATGAGCACAATCGCATCTGCCTTTTTAGCATTCAATGCTTTTAAGGCTGTTAGATCGAGTGTATTGATAAATTGAATAGGAATATCATCTATTCTGGTTACTTCTTCTGATCTTTTTAACGAGGCGATTTCTACTGTCCAACCATGGCTTTTTAATTGCCGTGCCAATGCAAGCGATTGATCTTCCAATCCAAAGATAATTGCGTCGCGAACTCCATCGTAAAGCGGTGTTCTTGCTTTTAAGTGCGATTCACCAACCCGGTTAATTGCCCATTTAAACAGAGGAGGTCCAAGAAATTGATTCAGTACAATTACCGCAACAATGATAGTTGCAAATTCGGCTCCCCAGGCATCAAACTCACCGGCAACCTCGGTTGCCAAGCCCAGCCCAACACCAGCCTGTGTTACATAAGGCATCCAACCTATTTTTTTATACAATGGCGGATCGCCTGCTAGTGTATTGCCAATGTATGCTCCAATTATCATTGCAACCAAGCGAACGCCAAATAGGAGCAAAGCTACAAACCATACCTTCGCTAATATATCAATGGATAACATGGCACCCACCAAGGTGAAGAAAGCTACATAAATCATTGGTCCTGTTTCATTCAACAGTTTTCGAAACTCAGGTCTGTAAGAGCTGTAATTGGTTACCACAAAACTGGCAATTATACATATTAGCAGAGGCTCAATATGAATTTCAAACTGTAAGTATTCCGGACTAATATCGCGCAGATAATGCGAGAACAGGAATATTCCATATCCTGCCCCCAGAATCATAATGGTTTTAATCTCTTGTTTAAAAGGAAGGGATAATAAGAATGCGATGAACTTACCTAGACCAAAGCCAATTGCAAGAGCGAGGATCAAATTAAGCAGTAGAATAAAAACAATACTTACACTAAAAGCCACCCCCGATACAATGGTTATTGCAGACGAGAAGCATAATGCAAACAGTGCAATAACCAATACATCCTTTACAACGGTGACACCTATTGCCGTCTGTGTAAACGGCCCTTTTGCACGCATTTCGCTAATAATCGCTATGGCAGATGATGGAGATCGTGCAACAAATATGGTAGCTGCTAAAATGGAAACGGCGATTTTAGTTCCGGTAGTCATGTTACGCATAAATGGAATTAAGTCTGCGAGGAAATAAACGGCCAGTGTTCCTATGATGAAAGTAACCACAAATTGTCCAAACGTATTCCAGATGATGCTCTTTATCCGACTCCGAATTTCAATTAAATACAACTCCGAGCCGGCTGCAAAGGCAATAAAGGCCAGGGATACATCATTAATGAACCCGAGGTTCTCAAAGGAATCTGCCTCAATCAAATTCAATACATGTGGTCCGCTGACAATTCCGGTTACAAGAAATCCAGTAATTAAGGGTAAGTGTATTTTTTGAAAAAATTTTGCGAAATAGTCCGAAGCAAACAAGATCCAGATAAATCCTAATACATATATCAACAGTTGCTTATAATCATCCATAGAAAAACTTAAAACGGTAGCTCATTCAGTAATATACAGAGAGCGTTGTTCTGTTTTCTTTAAAGATAATAGATATGTGACAGGAAGCAACATCAGAAGTGATATTTGATTTGTTTAATCATGAGTGCATTCAAAATACGTTTCTTTAAATTGCCTGGTTTAATTTAACATCAGATTTGTTATACAGCAACCAATTGTTTACCACTGAAATATTTCAGTTGTTTGGTTTTTGTGGTGCTTTGAAGACCGAATTGTTTAGCCAGTAAAACAGCTTCTTTTAAATCCAAAGTAACTTTTTTAAAGAAAAGTGATTTTTATTAAAATATAATCTCTTGCTATTCGACTTAATAGATAGATATAGAAATTTATGACAGCGAAAAAACAACATATTGAAAGTGCCTTTAATCAAGAGCAAAGTCGCCTTACTAATTTTATTAAAGGTAGAATTGCTTCAGCAGAAGATGCGGAAGATATTGTTCAGGATGTTTTTGTGAGTTTTGTAGGAGCCTTTGATGATATATCTGATTTGCGCAAATCAATCTCCTGGCTTTACTCTGTTGCCAAAAATAAAATTGTTGATTACCGAAGAAAGAAGAAAGCAATACCAATTGAGGATCACACTGGTAATGATGAAATAGAAAAGGGACTTAGTTTTATCGACTTAATACCCTCTTTAGAATCTACACCTGATGAACAAATGCTGTTGGACGCTATCTGGGAAGAAGTTCAAATAAGGTTAGAAGAACTCCCGAAAGAACAACGCGAGGTGTTTGAATGGCATGAATTGGAAGGATATAGTTTTCAACAGATTTCGGAATTCACGGCAATAGCAGTTAATACACTCATAAGTAGAAAACGATACGCAGTGATATATCTAAGAGAACATTTAGAGGACATGTTCAAATTAATTAAAGAATAGATGTAAAACAGGTTGTGCAATTGGCATAACCACAAAATTTAAAAATGATGAGAAATATTTCGGATAAAGCAAGGATAGGAAAGATGATAGTATTTGGAGTGTTAGCAGCTACGGCTTTTACATTCGCTTTAATGTTATTATGGAATTGGTTAATGCCGCTAATATTTGGACTTACCGTGATAACATTCTGGCAAGCCTTAGGCTTATTGGTATTATCGAAAATACTATTTGGTAAAGGACATAGACCAAACTGGCAAGACAGGGAAAAATCTAAAATTCACAGAGAACAATTTATGGCACGTTTTAGTAATCGATCTAATTGTAATGATGTGAATCTAAAAACTGAACTTACCGATGATGAAAAATAAGATAGAAATAGCTGCATCCGTTTTTGTCAATCTAAATGCTTGTGATGGTTGCGGGGTTTGTGCTACCGCTTGCCCAACAGGCGTATTTAGTATGAAGGGCCTAAATGATGATGAGATAAATGAATTATCTTTTCTAGGAAGATTAAAAGTTAGAATTAAAGGAAACAAAAAATCGGATGTTGAGAAACCTGATGCTTGTATAGCCTGTGGTAAATGTGTGAGCAGTTGTCATGAACATGCTATTACAGTGAAGGGTTTGAAAAGAAGTGCTTAAAATATCAGTCACAAACGTATAAACAAGAAAGAGGCAATCCTACAGAGTTGCCTCTTTCTTGTTTATTGAATTTTGAGGTACTCGAAAGAAACTTAAAAGAGAAGAAGTAAACTGGGCTTGTTGAGCAGTCTGCATTACTGCTTTTTTTAGAACACAAAGAGTTGCACTTCCATTACTACCTTTTCCTCTAATATTTGTGACTATAAGTGTTTAATAAAAATAGAGTACAGTAATTATGAATATGGTACCTGTAATTACCGGCCCAAATAAAGTTCTCGACATGCACGTGTCGCTGTAGTTAAAATACTTATGTTCCACGTTTCGGGCAATAACAATTGCATTCATAGAAACGTACATAATCGACATGTAGGCAATTAAATAAAACCACTCGAAATATACCAAACCCGAAACTGATAGCGAATTTCGAAGACTGATATGATCGAAAATAATGACAAAGAATAGTGCCGAACAAGCAGATAAAGTTGACAGCGTATTGAAGCCAAATAAACCATTGTCGTCACTTTTACGGCCAACTTGTAAAATGGAAAACAGCATTAAAAACACAACAACAAGCGGTATCATATGCGACATGAAAGGATTGAGATAATTACGATAAACATCGGTGGTAAAATATAATTCAGGAAATTCCTTTTGTCCCACATAGTCCTCAATTCCAAAGTTTACGTTGTAACTATTAAAGCGATAAGAGAAAAAGGTGCCTAGCACATCCCAACCAGGAAGCACAAAATCTTTTTCTAGTCCAGGTTTAAATATGGGGTTCACATAATCGTAAGACTCAAAAAATGGAACCAGAACGATATTCTTATTAAAGTCCATGTGCCATAAACGAAGCCAGAGCTTTTCCTTATCAAAAGGATAGTCCTTGTAATCGAAGCGCTCCCTAATGGAAGCTGTAAAATTCCAGCCAACAACTTCATGCCGTCCCGAGCGTGTTCTATACGATTCTTTAATAGTTGAAGCGGAAGCTTCTGGCATTACAAATCCTCTGCTAACATCTTTATGCAGAACCGTATCATAGCGCTGCCACAAATAGCCTTTAATGTTAAAATTATTGGCACTATTGAATTCAATTGATTGAACAAAAATTCCGGTAGGAATATAAGTCACATCTCCCTTTACATAACTATTGTTTAAACTATCTGTGCTATGCTTAAAAACGGTTAATGCATCTGGATTGGTAATCTTAACTTCGCCTTTAAGTGTTTGTTCCGGAAACTTCCAGTTTATGACCCAAATGGCTATTGTTGCAATTAAGAAGCTTAAAAATACCCGGAAAGATAATTTCCAGACATGCGAGAAATAGAAATAAGTGAAGAGTAAAATAATGGACAATACAAGGAGAATTATTCCATTAATCATGTAGTGCTTAAACTTAAAAAGATAAGTGTTAAATTCTTCGCGTAAGCTTAGGCTACAGAACGACCAATTAGTGTGCTCAACTGGTTTAAAGCAAAACTTCATTTTCTCGTGAGTAACAACGCTGGTGTAATTATAACATCCACTATCACCTGCCAAAGCTTTCTCCGAAAGGTGTTTTAGCAATACACTATTGCGATGTATGTTATTGAGTTTCTTTTTGTTTTGATCAATGCCTTTTTGTGCAAGCTCGAGTATGGTTCCACCTTCGGTTACCAAATCTTTTTTAGGATGATATAAAAAGCGTCCTTCCTTAGATAATAAAATGGCATAGCCGGTGTTCTGGAACTTTAAGGACTTCATGTATTCTCTGAACCAATCTAAAGAATAGCCAACAATAACAACACCATCCGCTTCCTCATCTCCATCATTGAGATTAAAGGGCATACAAAACTCCATGAGCATGGTTTTAACAATAGGGCAGTAGTAAGGTTCCATCCACATTGCGCCGTTCTGCATTGGCAGCGTGTACCAATGATTTTCTTGCTCAGCTTGCTCAAGCGTGTAATTAAACTCAACCATGGTATACTTAAGCAAACTATCCTGTCGGCTAACCCCAATGCCTTTGTATGGCTCCTGTTTGTATTTCCCCGGAGCATAGCAAACAATCATTTCATGAAATGCATCATGTGCTTTCATCGAGTCCATTAAAATAGTGTCAATGTTGCCTTCTCCAATTGTCCCTGTTTGAAGGCCTGCCGCAAATTCTCCTGCCAGGTTCATTGCATCAAAAACGTAAGCTTCGATTTTTACTTTATCACGTCTTAGCTTCTCAAGCACTTCTTGTTCTACCCTTTCTGCTTCTTGCAGATAATGTACAATGGAAAACGAAATATAGCCAAGGGCGATAAGCGTGGTAAGTATGCTTGCAATTTTCAGGATTCGTTTCATTTGTTCTTACTATTTATGTGTACGATTTGGTAGAATTTGGCTTTTTGCCACTATTTCATGCAGCTTGATCCGAGGTGCTAGTCACGACTCCTTATAAGATTAATGGAGAACATTCCGTTGGTTTTCACCTGATCGTTTGTTACTTCAAGTGTATAATAACCTTCTTCCATATAATCGTTGAATATGGCTGTATCGTCTTTTGGCTTATTTTGCCAAATAATGGTTTTGTCGACTCCATAACCTTTGCGCACAATAAGTATTGGTTTCGCGGCATCTGAGGATAGATTAACATTTATTCGAGTATTTCGCTTTAGGAAAAAGGTATAATACTGAGCGTAATGTTTCTTAAATTCACGCGAGAACATGCTTTCGGAAGTCCAGGCTCCTTCCTTCGTTTGTCCTAAAGGAAGATCGAATAAATTTGGATTATTGAGCTTGCCAATACGCTGTCCCATTAAAACAGAAATAGCACTAAAAACATCTTTCTGAAAGAGTAGAATATTTAAGGAACCACCATAGGCAAAATGCCCTAGTTCGTCGCCCTTTTTTATTTTTACTGCAGGTGAACCTGGTGGTACCAATGTTGATTCATCGGTAATAAGACTACTGAACTTAATTGTACTTATGGTATTTAGTCCAACAGGAATTACCGCCACATAACCAAAATCTCTTGTGCGAATAATATAATATGCTCGATGAAAATCTTCAAAAATACTAAAGTCGGTTGTGCTCTCACCAATATTTCCATCGTTAAACCAATGTTCTCCATCCATTACACCATTGTACAATCCGGGCACTTCTTTCGATTCAACAATGCGCCCCGAAACTGGCGAATGATAATGATGATAGCTTGTAGGCATTAATACACACGACATGGCTGTTCCACCAACAAAGTGCTTAGCGTATATAGATGAATCCAGTAATTCGTTTACGTTTAGTTGCCTTGTTTTAACGTTTAGGCTGGTAGCTAGGGTAAGGTCGGTTTGAATGAAATTAATCTCGGTATCACCTGTTGCTGTTAATATTGAAAAATCGTCTTCCTCGCTAATTGGTCTTGGATTTTTTAAGTAGTTCAGTTTTCGGGTAAAAAAATCATTAAAGCTCTGAAAGCCACTTTTGGGCATGATAAACTGATCTATTTTTGTGTCGGGAAGTGCTATCCAGTCTTCAACATGTCGGGCAGAAATTTTTGAATCCATAAATTCGCCTCGCATTTTAATGAATTCAAGTGTCCAATTAAATATTTCGGTGGTGTGACGTTCACTAACTCCATGTGTTCTGCTTTTAAACTGATTTAAGAAGTAAAAAGCAGGTTTGTTATTGATATAAAAATGAGTGAATGGTTGGATCTTTCCGAGACCACCTGTTGGGGTAGGTAAAAAGGTAAACCAATCTTTAAAGTATTCGATTAAATAACTAATGTCTTTACCCAGCCATTGGTTTTTTTCTCCATTATAAAGAACTGGCGCTACGTGAGCAATAGCGTCATTAAATGCTGCTTCAACAATGGGGTTTGCAGCTAAAATCCGAAGCATCTCTATATGCTGCTTCATCGGGGGAGTTAGGTCAATCTTTTTCATATTTCAGTTTATTATTTATAGATGATTATAGTTTATAACGCTTGCATTTATTCTGTAAGATATATTCTTAATAAGCTGTATTGCAGTGTAAATGGAAATCCGAACAGGATGCCCTTGAAAGTGAAAAAACTGCAAAGTTTATAGTATCAATATAGACCTGGCTATATATTTATTCTTGATTAGAGAAGCAATTTACGACAAAATACGGAATAGAAAAAAGGAATATTTTTAGTTTCTACTTTGTTGGTCCGATTTTGTAATAGAGCTTCAGTAGTTGAGAAACAATTGTTTGAATGCTTTTTGTAATCAGACTACAGGATGGATAGCTATTGCTTGAATAACATACTTCTGCAAAGAAACATGATGACTTCCTCATTCCAGTAAATGTGCAGTATCGTTAGTTAAATATTATTGATGCGGTGTATTAATAACTATCGGTTTCAGCAGCTCAACTTAATTATAAGTTACACCATCTTCTTTATAAATGCACAATCCCCTTAAGGATGAAGCCCAAATGTTGTCATACTTATCTGCTGCCATGGAAGTAACATTATAGGCTTGTTCAGCAACATTAGATGGCGATTTAAGGTACGACCATTGTTCGCTTGATGGAACAAATTTAATAAGTGCACCACTATAGGATGAATTACTCGATCCGCACCAAATGTTGTCTTCACTATCAATTGCCACAGTGAAAATTGTTAGATCTAAATTAATGCTGTCAGGTGGTGTATATCTATAGGTTGTATCGCCATTAAACATTTGCAGACCATACGCCGGACTGGCCAGCCATATATTTTCATTACTGTCAAAATCAAAATCGAACAAGCTTCCGATTGGTTGATCAAAGTCGTTAAATGTTTGGTTCGAATATTTAAAAAATCCCTGATTACCCCCAAGCCATATTTCATTGTTTTTGTCAACCTTAATAACAGCAGGATGCGATAAACCAATTTCCAGGTCAATTCGCGTTGAGATAAACTCGGTTCCATCGAAGCTGGTTAGGTTATCGTAACTAACCAGCCACAAGGTGCCTGATTGATCCATGGCCATATCAAATATTTCATCTTTCGGCAGTTCAGAATTATACCGATTGTAATGCTCCCAATTAGCTCCATCAAAAATAGATAAACCATTGTCGCCTGTTCCAAAATACAGTTTGTTGGCATGGCTAACAATGCAGTTTACCTTATTAGATGCCAAACCAGAGTTTAGGTTGGTGTAGGTCTGGTAGTCGAGACCGCTATATTTAACTACGCCATTTCCATTGGTGCAAATCCAAACATTATTTTGGTCGTCACATTCAATCTCATTAACCGAACCGTGTGGATTTGTTTCTAAAAGTCCGGATCTTGGCAATAGATAGTCCGGCTCCTGAATAGGATCTTCAATTATAGGGTCATCATTTTTGTTGCAAGCGAAAGCTAGAGTAAGGAGCAGTATGAGAGTTAATTGTAATAGACGCATTATGTAAATTGTTAGTTTGGATATTGGAGGCTTAAACCGCTAAGCAGGTGATTTTTATGAAGACATTTATTTTTCATTTATAACTCACTATGTGCATGATATCTTAGCAAGAGATTCTTTGTAAAGTTAGTAAGTAAGATTAAAGAATCCCAGAAATGATTGCGTGGTTTTTAACAAAACATGCAAGGGGTACGGGTTTGCTCCTCCTTTAATTCGAGTCTAACTAAAGCAATTCTCATTAGTTATCTGTTTATAGATAAAGCAATTAAAATAATCCTATATTTGAATTGCGTTTACTAACCATTATTCAAATTAACTAAAAACAAAAAGATGAGATCATTTAAATTTATTTTCGTTGTCTTAAGTTTAGTGCTAACCTTTAGCACTAGTTTTGGGCAAAACAAAAAGATTGCTGTTGTTACCTTTTATGTAGACAAGCACATTGGTTTTTCCGAGCTTAACGAAAATGCTGCATTGCTGGCGGCAATTGGTTCTTTGGCTGAAAATCCTAATTTCGATTTAACTTCCGTATTAAATAATTTCCATGAGGTCTTTTTTACAGAATATTCAAAAAAGTTTCCTTTTGATATTGTGCCGGAAGAGGAGGTTCTTGGAAATGAGTTGTATCAGAATTATGAAAGCAAGTGGGGCGAAACCAGCGACGATGAACGTAGTATTTTTATGCAACGTTATCTTGCATATCCTGGTTACAAACCAATGGAAGAATCCTTAGGAAAGAAAAATAGAAACGACTTAAAAATGCTTGAAATATTTAAAGATGTTGATGGTGTTATGTTCGTTTATCTCGATTATAATTTTGTTCCTAAAATGGCCATTGGTGGTATGGGGTCTGCTGGAGTTAAAGCAAATGTGCGAATGAAATTGTGGAACAAAGAAGGTAAAAGAGTATTTGCCTTTAACGAATCGGCTGTATCGAAAAAATCAGTTGGAATGGCAGCCGGTATTCCTGTAATGGATGTTAAAAAATTACTTCCATTGTGTGAAAGTGCAAGCGAGGAACTGCTAAAGGATCTGGAAAAGAAACTTGCCAAGATTGCTAAGAAAGCCGCTAAGAAACTTTAAGCTGCGGCATAGATGCTTTTTTATGAAAACATATTATTAAACAAAAGAAACGGATTCGATGATTTTCGGATCTGTTTCTTTTATTCATTTAATCCATACAGATATCGTGTGTAGGTAATTTTAGATAACTGAAAGTTAGAGTTGCCCGTTCTTTAGTTTTGTATCTTCTGCATGCCTGTTATTGCTCAATACTTAAATACTGGTTCTTTCAACTAATCAGGTGTAATGAGGATGGCAATATGACGGCGAAAATACGACCTTGGTAGCATTCTTATTTTTGTAAGTCCCCTAATAAAGATAAATCAACTCAAATTTGGTATTGTTATAGGTTCTGACGTACAGACATGTTCTTTAGAGCAGGCTTAAAGGAACAGTATAAAGGACGATCTACAAATTTTATGCTTTGATTTGTAATTGGTAGGGAACTCTTGTTTTGAAGATTAGCTGGTTGGTGTTATGTTTTGAAGGTGGTTAGGAATAATAAAGCCCCGGAGGAATATCCACCAGGGCTTAATTAATTGAACGAAGAAACTAGTCCGTTACATGTGAAATGTTGTTCGTCATGGACTTATCGCACAATCAACATTTTTTTTGTGATTGCTTCATTTTTTGTTTCAACTTTATAGAAGTAACTACCTGCCGGCAAATGTGCTGCATTGTAGGCAATTCGATGCTCTCCGGCTTGCATATTGTTTGAAACAAGCACATCCATAATAGCACCTGTAACATTATAAATGGTTAGTGTAATGTGGCATTGTTCCGGAAGGTAAAAGTTGAATTGAGTTTCACGGGCAAATGGGTTCGGTGTATTCTGATCAACGCGCACAAAATCCGTCTGCTCCATCGTAATGTTCCCAACAATTGCAATCTTATTTGTTGCAAACGCATTGTCACCCTCAAACCAGTTAGATATAAGAAGAGTTTGTTGCTCTTCCGATTGAGCATTCCAGCAAACAATTGTGTATTCTTCTTTATTTAGTAAGCCATCTGTCACCATTGAATGTTCATCATTTCCCCAAATGCTTATGGCCATGTTCCGACCGCTAAAATGTCCGCTTCCTACCAGCATACCATTTTGCGCAAGAACACCAATCTCGCTATTTATCGGAGGAAGTTCATCCCAAGCTGATAATGGTATTCCCAATGTCATGTTATTATTTGTAGAGTTTGGAATTGAGAAATGCTTACAGCTCGCGTTTTGAACAGCGGCCTTTTGGTAAATCACGTGATTGCCTGGATAAACAAAAGATTGAGATCCAATGAGCTTAATTTGACAAGCCTCTCCGGGATGCATGTTGCCTATGAGGTTAACTCCATATTGTGGCCAGTAGATATGTCCTTTGTAGTTTTTAACAATATGAATATTGCTTACAATTGACGATAACATCTGGCTAACCGGAGCTGGCGTTGTTCGCAGGTATGCAAGTATGCTCCATGAGTTTGGTAGACCAATATTGACCGTGTCCGGATGCAATTGATAACCAATTATCTCAAGTGTGTCTGACTGCAATAGCTTTAAGGCATAACCTTGTTCCGTTGCAATGTTTCCAATAAGGTTAACACCCCACTCCGGCCAATATGTTTGGCCCGTTCCGCTTTTTGCAATTACCAGATTAGTCCCCAATGGCGCAAGCATGTCTGCTATGTTGCTTTCAATCGGCTCGATGTAAGTGGAGAACATACTCCATGATCCAGGTAGGGCGATTAATTGTGAGGTAATGGTGTCGGTTACAATCAATGCAATGGTGTCGCTGTTCGTACAGCCAAATTCATCAGTTACTGTAACGAAATAGTCGAACGTCCCTGCTCCATATAGGCCTGCGTACACTTCAATGCTACTGGACATTTTGCCATTGCTCCATGCGTAAGAACTGAAATCAATACCCGGACTTAGTGTTTCATAACTGGCGGTATTTGTATTGATGTCATCTCCTAAATTAACTATTGGAGGAGCTATTATATGCAGCATTGTAAAGGCCGAATCGCTTTCGAAACAAACGTCATTGGATTCAATGAGAACGCTTAATTGTACACTCTGATTAGTTTCATCATTGCTACCGGCTGTATATTCAGGGTTAGTAATAAAAGTATTGTCGAAGACTCCATCGCCATTGGTGCTCCAGCTAATGTTGTTGTAGTTCTCAAAACTACCTTGTAGTTCAATACTGTAACCACTACACACAAAGGACTCAACATCTAAATCAATGCTTGGTAGTTGTTGCAATGAAATAACTACAGCATCAACACTTGCATTTAAGCATTGTGTATTTGGAAGTGCTGTTAACTCAAGGTTGACAGTACCATTTGCTCTGTCGTTTAGTCCCGGCAAATAGCTCGGAGTGAGTGAGCTTTGATTGGTCCAGATTCCATCTCCAGAAGTTGACCAGCTAAAGTTATTAGAATTACTAATAGATGCATTTAATTGAATGATTTGGTTTTCGCATAGCAAAGTGTCATTGCCAGCAAAAGCATTAGCCGCCGTTTGAACGGTAAGTGTCATGGTGTCGGAAACCGTGACAGCACAGCCACTTTCTCCAACTGCCCATAGGCTTAGCGCTACTTCACCATTTTGCGCATCAATTGTTCCTGGTGTGTATGTTGCCGACGGCGAATTGATGTTATCGAATGCACCATCACCATTACTTCCCCAATGGAAATTATCGGTATTACTTACAATACCAAATAACTGATGTTCCTGATTTGAGCAAATAGTTGCATCGTTACCGGCATTGGCTGTAGGCAGATTGACAAGTTGAAGGTTGATACTTGCAGTTACGCTTTCATTACAACTGGACAAGCCACTTGCCTCAAGGCTTAGCTCAACTTGTAGATTGCTCTGATCTGTTGCTCCTGGTGTGTAAATAGGATTGAGCGTAGTGTTATCACTAAAAGTACCATC
>JBFHES010000120.1:0-13025 GCA_041584015.1 Bacteroidales bacterium | reverse complement strand
CGGTAAATCCAGAAACATTAATTGATGCATCTAACAAAGTAACATTGGTCAATCCATTCGAAGTGAAATGGAAACGATATTGTAAATATGACTTGTTTTGATTGATTGATACTGTTGTTGGTAAACCAGCATTTATCCAGTTGCCCCATTCGCCATCGAATCCTGCAAGTCTGTAATAAGCAGTGCTACCTGCACCTGCTGCACTTTGTAGTTGATAGCTGTATGAAACAATATTTTTCTCGCTTCCGACAAAAAACGGATTTGAAATAAAAGTTCCGGTTTCGCATAGCTGAGTAGCCATTGATAGAAGTGAAATGCGGGTTTCATTATTAGGTAATCCGCTTAACTCTTCGCCTCCTGTGAATATTAACTGGTCGTTGGCGCAAACTACCTGTCCATCCTTTCGTCGGTTGGTTAGTTCGTTTGACGACATTGTCCAGGTGAGTATCGGGAAATTGCTAAGATCACAGGTATATGCCTTTCTGCTTAAAGGCACTGATCCACCTATATCACCGCTAATTACAGTTGCCATTCCATTGCTGCATACTGTTGCGTGGTTGCTAATTCCTGTTGGGAAGTTACCGGCACTTGCCCATGGACCGCATGAACCATCGGCTCCTACTGTGGAGTAGTAAACCTGGCTTTGTAAAACTCCTGAGTTGTTTTTTCCGCCTACGATAAACAATTTACCATCGTATGCAAAAGCAGTATGTGCACTAAGTGCAGCAGGTAAGGATGTTGTAGCTGTAAAACTTGATAAGTCGCCGCCGCCAAGCACTTGGGCAACGTAAACTGTGCTGGTAGCTGTATTACCACTTGTTAAGCTACTTCCGCCAGCTATGTACATATATCCGTTTACATAGGTTGCAGTATGCGATGCTAAACCAGCGGGTAAGCTTGTATTGCACTGATGCCAGCTAAAAATGTTACCAAGTTCATTTATTTCAGCTGAATATATTTCAGCTGTTGCAGTACCGTTTACATCACCTCCAATTACATACAGGTGTTTGCCTGTGGCTAACAGTTCATGATTTTTCACTGCAACAGGTAATGTTCCCATTGCATCCCATGAGATTAACCCCTGTGTTGGAGTAAGGGCACGATATACCTGGTCGCTATACGAACTACCAGTATGTCCGCCAACGAGAAAAATATCATCGTTCCAGGTTGTCATTCTATGACCAGACAGGTTGATTGGTAAATTGCCAGTTGAACTCCAAACGCTGATGCCAACAGCTTTTGTAGCTAATTGTACCTGATCGGTGCTTGTGATAACATTCTCTTGTACACCAAAGCGAAAGTCCTCCGTCGATGTTTGAATAAAGTCTGCTTGTGAAAATGACAGCATTGGTAAGGCCATTAGAATGGCAAAAATTTTAAGGTAGTGTTTTGTTTTCATAGGGTATATTTTGTGATTTTTTATTTTTCGAGTAGGTCGCAGGGGCTTAATTGCTGGTGTTTACAATCTTGTAGTTTTTAGGTATTTTAAATCTGCCGGCAGAAATAATCTGATTGGGATTAAATTCAACAACTTCTTTTTTTACCAGAGAGTTGAGGATGTGCATTTCTGTTTTGAAGATCAGGTTTTTCCAAATCCAGATTTTCCCATTATCTCCTTCATACTTGTCGCAATTCATACCCGAAACTTCTTCGGAGCCCGTTTTGCAGTATCCCAGACTATGAAGAATTTCAGGACTGATAATGTTATCCTTAAACTGCATATCGGCTTCTTTGATAATTTGAACTTGTGCGGTGTGTGTCTGGTCGTTAATGGTTATTAAAGTATCACAGCATAGAATTTTTACTTCGGAGTTTGCGCTAACGTTTGGCTTCGTAAAAATATCTTCCAAATAAATTAAGGCGCCGTAGTTGTCGAAATAAATTAGTCTCGAACCATTCGTCCTTCCTTCAAGCTTGTACTTTATCATTCCTGATTTAACCGGATACGATTTTTGGCTTTGATTGTCCACACCTTGAAATGGCGTTATAGCAAGTAACAGTATCGTTAGAATTTTAAACATTGCGCTTGTTCTTCGTTTGACTTAAGTAGTACAAATCACCGTTATTTTCGTCGAATATTTTTCACCCCTTTGGGTGATTTTAGCGATTTTTAAGGGTGAGCTGTTTCCTTTAAAAGTTGTTGATGTCTTTAAATAAGACAGTTAGTTTTTTGTCCTGTATTTTTTACTTTTTGTTCTTTGTCTGGTGTTGCGTTAGGTCTACTAAACCTAATCGGTAGCTGTTTTTTATTAGTTAGTGCTTATCCTGGTTAAGGCTTCCACTCGGTTTTTTACGTCGAGCTTTAAATAAATATTTTTAATATGGGTTTTAACCGTGTTTTGCGAAATGAATAATTGATCAGCAATTTGCAAGTTTTTATAACCTTTGCTAATAAGTTTCAGCACCTCTATCTCCCGGCTTGATAAATCATATTTAGCAAATACATCATCGCTTGATTCCGGTTTTTCATCTTTCTTCTGCAATTCGGATTTCATTTCATCAATGCGAAGAATGTAGTTGTGCAATTCAATGCGCAGCTGCTTTTGCTTTAATCTGTTTTGTCGGGAGCGAAAAACCAGGAGCATGATAATGAGTCCAAAAATTACACTTAGCAGAATGATGAGTGTGGTCTGATTTCTTATCCTTTTTTTGTCCAACTCATCTTCCAGTCTAAGCACCTCAATGGTTTTATTCTTTTGCTTTACCTGATGTTTGGTTTCCATTTCAGCAATAGCTTTCTGCTTTTCTATGTTGAGTAATGAATCATCCAGATGATTGGCAATCTGCATGGTTTCAATAGCCTTGCTATAGTTTCCTTTGGCAATGTATATTTTTGATAGAATCTTATTTATCTCAAGTACCTCCTTAATATTTCCCGAAATTTGGTTCTGATTTAATGATGTTGTTAGCGCATCAATTGCATCATCATCTTTGCCCTGTGCAAAGTACAGTTGACCAAAACTACGCATCGTTTCAGCTAGTCCCTGCTCAATGTTTAGCGAATCGAAAATATGATAAGCCACATCAAAATGTAATTTTGCGTTTTCATATTCAGAATTATTTAGATGAATATGTCCGATGTTGGTTGCCGTTGTAGCGGTTTCCCAGGGCGTTGTTTGGGGCGTGAAAATCGCATAAGCCTTTTGATAGTAAACCAATGCGGAGTCATTGTTCTCCACTACTTCGGTAAACACAACTCCAATGTTATTATATGAATAGGCAATGTTTATGGTGTCCTTAATTGCCCTGCGAATTGTTAGGGCTTTCTTGTGATATTCAATCGATTTTTGAGCCAGCTCCATTTGCTCATAGGCCACACCCAAATTGGAGTAGGCATTGGCTAACTGTAGGCTGTCTTTGTGGTTATAGAAATATTCAATTACATCAAGATATACTTCTACAGCATCATTGTAATTGCCATTTAGCTCTTTCATGGCTGCCATGTTCATGCGCATGTGGTTGGCTCGGGCGCTGTCTTTTAATTGAGCATAGCTTTCCTGTGCATGCTTAAAGAATGTACCCGCTTCATCGTAGAGCGAATGCTGGTAGTAAACTACACCCAGGTTAGAGTAATAATAGGCTTGATCTTCATGTGATGTTTCATCAATAAGCGGATTAAACTGCTCACTATAGGCGATGATGCTATCAATATCGGATGTTGAATTAATTACGTTTAAGTATTCTTCCGATGTTAAGGTAGGCTCGCTGTTAGTTGTCTCAATTGATTTTGAATCAGTAGAGTCGCAGCTGATAAATAAAGTTCCTAACAGGAATATAAATAATGCTATTGTGATAGATTTTCTATTGATGGATAAAATTGCCATTAAGTCTGAAATAATGTATGTCTTGCAAGTGATAACCTATGACTGGCAAAAGTATATATAATATCCGTTAATCTTACCCAATTAGCAAGGTTTTGCCTATGTTTCGTGCAGGTTTTCGTTAACAAATAAAATTGGTATTTACAGATGATTTATTATTTATTTGCGCTAAAGGCCATGGGCCTATTGATGTGTTGTTGAGAAGCCATAGCTGTTCCTGTTTTTAATCTTAACGTAAAGTGTTAAGCTTTTGCTAATCCAGCTTAAGCAAACAAAACAATAATTGGCGCATGGCTCATAAATACTCGCTTTATAACTTATAGGAACGCACTTGATCCATTTCTTCCCACAAGCGATCAAATTCTTTTCGGTAAGCTTTTATGCTATGCTCATTTCGGGTAAGTAGTATGTTCTCCTGATTGTACTGTGCCGCACTCATGGTCCAGTTGTAACTTCCGGTTAATAATGCCTCATCGTCGAAAATGGCAAACTTGTGATGCATGTGGTGATGTGAGTGATCAATCTTCACCGGAATCTTGTTATCTGCTAATTCGTACACGTCGCTGCCCCTATCGTTACACTTGTCGTTATCGCTAATAATTTTAATTGAAATTCCACGGTGATGTGCCGATTTCAGTGCCTTGGCAATGTTGTTATCCGAAATGGTGAAAACACATACCTTAATGCTGTGTCGGGCATTTTCAATTTGGCCGATGATGGCATCTCGGCAGGTGTTGCCAGGCGAGAAATATACTTCGTTAAGTTCCTCAAAATCCTTTTCCTTTAGCATGATGATCTTAATGGAGGTCTCCATCCAATTCATGAGGCGATCATTGTTGTCAGACTCCATGTGTGTTCTTGCAAGATCGAAAATGTAAGCGCGCAAAACAGATTGGTCCCGATGAAGATGTTTCGATTGGAGCAAATGTTTTCTGATCTGCTGAGTTTCTTGTTTGGTATAACCAAGCTTTGAAACGGATTGAAATATAAGTGGTTTAATCAGATTGCTCATGATAGTTGATTTTCGATTTTGTACGATAATTTGTAATTGCGAGTAAAGTTAATGTAATGTTTTCGATCTGACATAGTAGAATGTGATGTTTAAAGATCATAATATGTTGTAAAACTCGATTTAATCAGAAAAAATAGGGATCATTCTTAAGTGTAAGATGCTATCTTAGCAATATTCGATTAGAGGTGTTTTAGAACTGACTTTTTAACTAATAGATATGAGCGAGTTTATTCAATTTTGTTTCTCACCAGCCAACATTATCCCAAGTGTGCTATTGATCTTGGTGTTTCTGTATTGGATCATTGTTATTATTGGCGTTTTCGATTTGGATGCTTTTGATGCCGACGTGGATATTGACGCCGATATTGATGTGGACTTGGACGCAGATGTTGATTTGGATGCAGATGCCGACGCAAGTGTAGGAGCAAGCGGATCGGTTATGTGGCTCAACTCCGTATTATCCTTCTTCAATTTGGGCAAAGTACCTGTGATGATCATCATAAGCTTTTTTGCACTTCCGTTTTGGATGATCACCTTATGGACAAATGACCTGCTGGGCATAGAAAACTTTTTTCTTGCTCTTTTAATCATGATTCCGGCCATGATCGCATCATTGCTTCTGTCAAAGGTGCTAAGTATGCCTTTCGTTAAAATCTTTAAAAAAGGCAAACAGGTAGATAGGAACGAGAGCCTGAGTGGGAAGATTTGCACTGTTCTATTAAGCACAACACACACTACTTTCGGGCAGGCAAGTTTAACTGTTGATAATGCACAGTTTACTATAAATGTGATAACGCCCGAAGGAGTGGAGATGCAAAAGGGAGAACAGGGACTTGTGATAGAGTATTACGCAGACAAGAAAATTTATTTAATAGAACCATATAAAATCAATTAACATGGGTGGTAACATTTCAATAACAGCAGGATTTTTCCTCATAGTTATTCTTCTCGGAATAATTATTCTGGTAATTAAAACTTATAAGAAAGCAAAGCAAGGACAGTCGCTTGTGCGAACCGGATCCGGTGGAACGAAAGTTTCATTTAGTGGCATTTTTGTAATTCCGGTATTGCACAAAATGGAGATCATGGACATTACTTTGAAAACAATTGTAATCGACAGATCATCATCAGAAGGTTTGATTTGTAAGGATAATATGCGTGCCGATATAAAAGTGGCATTCTTTGTTCGTGTTAACAAAACAACCGAAGATGTTATTCAGGTTGCACAATCCATCGGTTGTTATCGTGCTTCCGATCAGGAGATGCTTATCAACTTGTTTGATGCTAAATTTTCAGAGGCCTTGAAAACAGTGGGTAAGCAATTCGATTTTGTGGAATTGTACAATTCTCGCGAGAAATTTAAACTGGAAATTCTTCAGGCAATTGGCACCGATTTAAACGGATATGTACTTGATGATTGTGCCATTGACTATTTGGAGCAAACACCAATTGAGGCATTAAGTGCAAATAATATTCTGGATGCAGAAGGTATTAAGAAAATTACTGAGTTAACTGCTAACCAGATGATACTGGCAAACAATATTAAGCGCGAAAAAGAAAAGGTTATTACCAAGCAGGATGTTGAGGCTCGTGAGGTTATTCTCGAACTGGAGAAACAACTGGCAGAAAAAGAGGCGCAGCAGCAGCGCGAGATTGAAACAGCACAAACACGCGAGCAGGCATCAATTGATAAGGTGAAAGAAGAACAGCGTTTAATTGCACAGCAGGCGCGCATTGCCGTTGAAGAAGAATTGCAAATTGCTGAAGAAAATAAACTTCGTCAGGTAATTGTAGCTACCAAAAACAAAGAACGCACGGAAGCCATTGAAGCTGAAGCTGTGCTTAAAGATCAGCAGCTTGAAATTACCGAAAGGGAAAAGATTGTTGCGTTGGCACAAATCGAAAAAGAGAAAGCCGTTGAGGAAGAAAAGAAAAACATTCAGGATGTGATTAAGCAACGTGTAATGGTTGAAAAACTAGTTGTTGATGAAGAGGAGAAAATTAAAGATACACGAGCATTTGCTGAGGTAGAACGTGAGAAACATGTTGCCATTAAGCAAGCCGAGAAAGATGCTGAAGAAGGCTTAGTGAAAGAGATTAAAGCTGCCGAGGCACAGAAACAAGCTTCCATATTTAAGGCGGATCAAATACAAATTGAAGCGGAAGCTGAGAAAGAAGCATCAACTAAGCAGGCCACTGCAATAAAGGTACTTGCCGAAGCAAAGGCTGCCGAAGAGGCTGCCATTGGATTGTCAGAAGCGCAAGTGATTGAGGCCAAAGCAGAGGCGAACTTTAAACAGGGACAAACCGACGCAAACATACTTGAATTAAAGGCTGTTGCCGAAGCAAAAGGTATTGAGGCCAAGGCAAACGTAGAGGCAGATGCTACACGTAAGCAAGGCGAAGCTGAAGCTGAGGTAATTACTGCCAAAGCAAAATCAAACGAAGAAAAAGGATTGGCGGAAAGTCGTGTGCTGAAAGAGAAGTTTGTTGCTGAAGCCGAGGGATTGGAAGAAAAAGCCAATGCCATGAAGAAATTAGACGGCGTAGGAAAAGAGCACGAGGAATTCAAAATCAGAATTAATAAGGAGAAAGAGATTGAATTGGCTGAAATCAATATTCAAAAGGATATTGCAAGCTCACAGGCCTTAGTTATTGCAGAGGCGCTTAAGTCTGCAAATATTGATATTGTTGGTGGTGAGAATAAGTTCTTCGAGCAAATTACCGACGCCATTACACAAGGCAAAAAAGTTGATCGCGTATTGAATAACTCTGAAGTATTGAGAGATCTGAAAGACCAGTTTTTTAATTCATCAGAAGGAAATAGCTTTAAGCAAAACTTCCGTCATTTTGTAGATCAGTTTGGAATATCAGCCGACGAATTGCAGAGTTTAACCTTGTCTGGTTTGCTTATGAAAGTGAGTCAGGGCATGGAAGGTGAAGAAGACAAAGGAAAGTTGAGCGGCTTGCTTAGTGCTGTTTACAAACTTGGACTCGACGGTAAAACTGCCTCCGAAATAGGATTGTAAAATATTAAAGTCTATGGAGCAACATGCTCTGTAGACTTCAGCTTAAGGCTGGCACAACGATGATGCTATTCTGGTTTACATGCCAGGTGCTGCATTAAACACTTCAACCAATTTGTTTCATTTTCAAGGATATGAAGAATGACCGAACAAGAATTAGCTAAGGCGCAGGACGACTTAGGACAAAATATAAGCCTGGAACAAGGTACCTACGAAATTTTACGAAACCGTTTACTTAAGGATGGGAAAGGGCTGGAGCACAAACTTCAGCAACTAAATACCGATCGCAAAAAAGTATTTGGGTCCATCTCAACAAAGCTAATTTCAACGGAGCGTATTTCAACGGATAACAATTGTATTCCGGTGGATATGTTTCCACTGGGCGAACTCTTCGTATTTGGGTATAATGTTACTATTGGTCTAAAATCGGAGGTGGATGTCTCGGATGTTTTTAGTGTTTATCAATATGCGGATCATAAGTTTTTTAAGCAGGACTTAGGCTTCCTGAGTGCAGCTGCATTCGAGAAAGATTTCAAGAATCTATATAAGTATTACAAGCATACGGTGTTCGAGAAGTTTGCCCAAATTGGACCTTATCTTTATTTGGTTTTTAGGGTAGGCAAGGGCAAGCACGATTTTAAAACCTTCAAGTGGCTAATCAGCGAAAACACACTGGAGTATATTGATAATCGCAGCGATCATGAATATGTGTTCCCCGACCAGCATGAGTTTAATTGGAAACGCACCACCCGCGATCAGCATATCAAAGGCAAGCATCCACATATATCAATAGAAGACAAGGTATTTGTTGAAACCACAGAAGGCGATTTAACCATAAAGGTGGAGAACAACACCGACTCCGGCATGGGGATTTATACCGAAGAGGTGAATCATAAAACCCAAACCCTTGATGATGCCGAGATTTATTATGCCATAATCGACCAGATTATCGTATTAAAGATTCGCCCTTTCCAGGAAGATTTGTATCGCTATTTTGTGTACAACCAGAAAGTACAGGAAGTCGTGCGCATTGATTCCATGGAAGAGTCGTGTGTGCTGTTGCCCGATAGCCATGGAATAATTTTCTCGAACGGATATTACCTGCAAACCGGTGAACACAAAATTTTTGAGCTCGAGGCAAAAGACATGCTCTTTGAGCAGAAAATTGCATCGCCCAACGGCGAAGACTTTCAATATGTATTTTTCAATAGCAACACCGGGGTGTATGTCTTACTATCTTATAACCTCATTGAGCAGAAGGTTGAGAAGCCATTATACTGTAACGGTTTTTCAATTTTCGATAATGGCGAATTGTGTTTCTTCCGATCGGATGAAGAAGCGAAAAAGCATCATGCCATTCAAATCTGGCAAACACCTTACATCAGTCCAAATTTTGAAATTGCTGTAGAGAGCGATTCTATGTTGTATAAAATTGGTAATCACGACCTGGTGCGAGGAATGGCTGAGTGTCACGAGATCTTAGTTTTGCTGCGCAAGGAAGACTCCTATTCTAATTTGTACTTTGATATTCTTAAGCTGGCCACGGACATTCTTGATTCTCATTATTGGTTACACGAGAAGGATTGCTTTGAGCTGAACCTGCCCATTAAATCGATTCAGGAAACAGCTTCGCATGCCATTGATGAGTATGAAAAGGTAATTGCCATTCGCAAAAGCACCGATGAACAAACGCAGGTAGTTGTAGAAAAGGTAAATGTATTGCTGAATACAATTGCCGGTAACGCGAATAAAACGGTTCTAAACTTTGTGGATTATCTAAGCCAGTTGCGTGGTTTGCGTGGCGAGGTAATCTCAACAAAGGACTTGCGCTACGTAGATCTTCAGCTCTTACTACCCGTTGAAGAAAAGCTGGTTGATCAGCTTGATAAAACCTCGATTGATTGTGTGGAGTTTTTATTAAAAGAAGAAGCTCTGCTGCCGTACAAGGAAAAAATACAGGAGTTTCACGAGAATATCTCCAGCATTGGCAAAGTAATAGTTGCCGAGAAAACGGCCGATGATTTAACTGAATTTTCGGGAAACCTGGAGATGTTAATCGAAATTGTGGGCAGCCTTAAAATTCATGATGCCACCGAAACCACCCGCATTATTGAAAACATATCGGCGCTTTATGCCGAGTTTAATCAAATAGCTGCAGCGTTAAAGAATAAGAAAAAAGAGTTGCTCCAGCGCGAAGGAAAGGCAGAGTTTAATTCCAAGATAAAGCTTATAAAGCAAGGCATGGTTAATTACCTGGATTTGTGCGATACCGTTGCAAAGTGTGATGATTACATGGCGCGGTTGATGATTCAGTTGGAAGACCTGGAAGGGAAGTTTGCCGACTTTCCGGCCTACCTTGATGAAATTGCTGAGCGACGCGAAGATTTATATAATTCCTTCGAAACAAAGAAAATTAACCTGAAGGAAGAACTGGACAGAAAGATAAATGCATTGTTTGGCTCAGCTGAACGTGTATTAAAGTCGGTGCGAAACAAGCTATTTAGCTACACTTCGGTAAGCGAGATAAATGCCTTTTTTGCAGCCGATGTGATGATTGCTAAAATCCGCAGCATTGTTGCCGAATTAACAGCATATAAAGACACGGTTAAAGCTGACGACCTGCAATCGCAGCTGAAGACACTTAAAGAAGAGGCAATCCGCTTGCTCAAAGACAAGCAGGAACTGTATGTTGATGGTCAGGAGATTTTAGCATTTGGCGATTATAAATTTTCGGTGAATACGCAAAAGCTGGCGCTTACCATGGTGTTTAAAAGTGACCAAATGTTCTATCATCTAAGTGGGACAAATTTCTTCGAGAAGGTAAGTGACCCTGATTTTAATGCTACCAAAGACATATGGCGACAAAGCTTAATCTCCGAAAATACGGCTGTTTATCGTGCCGAGTTTATGGCATACAGCATTTTGCAGCAGGCCATGGAGCAGCATAATAACGATGAGTTGATACCGCCAATTTTCCAATTGGTAAAAATGGAAGAGGAGCAACTAATGGCCATTATTCATGGCTACATGTCGGCACATGTAAACGAGGCCTATGCAAAGGGGGTGCACGATGCTGATGCACTGCGTATGCTGCAACAGCTAATTTATTTTTATAAGAACATTGGCTTACTCCGTTATCCGATTAAAGCCCGCGTTCTGGCAAATTATTTCTGGAAATACATTGCCAGTGCAGCGTGGAAAGAAACCATTACCAACGAGCTGAATGGTGTAGGAGCATTGCTAAAGATTTTCCCAGAAAGCTCTGAGTTTAATTATATCATTGCCGAAATACAGACAAAGATTGCCGCATTTTGTGAGCAAAGCAATTTGTTCTCGCTCCTATTTGCCCATGAGGCTGGTAACTATTTGTTCCACGAAATTATAGCCGATGAGCATGTTGTAATTAGTAAAGAAGCATCGGTTTGTTACCGCGACTTTAATGCCTATCTAACAAAAGAGAAAGTTAGCCGCGTGTTTAAAGAATCGCTTGCGGCGGTGCACGAAGAACACCGAAAATTCTCGCTCATCCTTAATTGGCTAAAGGCATTTAATAGTCATGTGTCTGCTATTAATTTTGGCGATGCATTGGAAGAATGTGCTTTCTTGATTCTGTCGGAAACATTCACCCCAATTTCGGTAGTTGATATAGAGTTATCGATCAATGTGAAGGGAATGAAGGGCTCGCATGCAGTTCTGAAGAACGGTGAATACTTGTTAAACTTTAATGCCTTTATGCATCGCTTAAAGAATTTCACACTTATTAATGTCGCCCAGTTCAGAAAGTATGAGCATTTGAAAAAAGAATTGATAGTTGACTTTGAGCAACATTTGCGTTTAGATGAATTCAAGCCGCGAGTGTTGTCTTCCTTTGTAAGGAACAAACTCATTAACGATGTTTATTTGCCAATAATTGGTGCCAACCTTGCCAAACAAATTGGTGTGGCAGGTGAGGGCAAACGTACCGATCTTATGGGCTTATTATTACTGATATCGCCACCGGGTTATGGTAAAACTACCCTGATGGAATACATAGCCAGCAGGCTTGGTATTATTTTTATGAAGATAAACGGACCAGCAATAGGGCACACGGTAGTCTCGCTCGATCCGGCTGAAGTGAAAAATGCAGCGGCACGCGAAGAACTTAAAAAGCTGGCTCTGGCCTTCGAAATGGGCGATAATGTCATGATTTATCTGGACGATATCCAACATTGTAATCCTGAATTTCTGCAGAAGTTTATTTCCTTATGTGATGCGCAACGTAAGATTGAGGGCGTTTATAAGGGACAGGCAAAAACCTACGATTTCCGCGGCAAGAAGGTTTGTGTAATCATGGCCGGTAATCCGTACACCGAGAGTGGTGAGCGTTTTCAGGTGCCAGATATGTTGCTGAACCGTGCCGATGTGTATAACCTTGGAGATATTATTGGCGATACCGAAGATAAATTCTACATGTCGTACCTGGAGAACTGCATGACATCGAATCCGATATTAAATGGTTTGGTACAAAAAAGCTACAACGATATTTATCCATTAATGCAGCTGGCTGCAAGCGGATCGTCCGAAGGATTAGACTTTGAGGCAGCACATTCATCTGCCGAGATGACCGAATATGTGGATGTTTTAAAGAAGCTGTTTGTGGTTCGCGATGTAATCTCAAAAGTGAACATGGCCTATATTAATTCTGCCTCGCAAGCCGATGAGTACCGCACCGAACCAAGCTTTAAGTTACAAGGTTCGTATCGTGATATGAACAAGATTGCCGAAAAAGTAGTGCCGGTTTTAAATGAAGAAGAATTGGATCTTTTGGTCTATACCCATTACGAAAGCGAATCGCAAACCTTAACCAGCGATGGTGAAGCCAATCTGCTAAAGTTTAAGGAACTCACCAATAAACTGAATGATAAGGAAACCATCCGCTTAAACGAGATTAGAGAAGTATTTAGGCGTAGTCAGCGTATGAAAAACTATGGAGGTAATGCTGTAGGGCGCGTGGTTGAAGAAATTGAAAACCTGGGTAAAGCACTGGAAGGCATACAAGGATCCATTGAAGGAAACGGCAAGAAGTAGTTTACCTAATTGGCAATAACAAGGCACTAAACAAAAGCAATAACCGAACTATGCATATTAATGAAATAAAAACACCTGAGGTGAATATATTGATACGTT
>JBFHES010000119.1:0-13267 GCA_041584015.1 Bacteroidales bacterium | reverse complement strand
GCCCAATTATTATGAAAATATATACTAAAATATTTATAACTTTTTATTTGGTTTTTAATTCATTAGTGATAGTTGCTCAGCAAGGAGAATGGGTCTGGGTAAAGGAAACAGGGCCATCATTTACTTTATCAGAAAGCCCGGGAAATGGTTTTGTTTTAACCGGTACGTACTCACCTAATTATAATTGGACAAACCCTCCGCTTTATCCTTATTTAAGCAATACAAGCGGTTTTGTTGCCAATTTTGATGCAGACGGAAATTGGATGTGGTATCACGATTTTGGCTACGACGATGGGATTGTTCCTTCTACAATGCAAGGAAAAGGGAGTGTTACCACTCCCTCCGGTGCCGTTTATACCAATTTGTTGGTAATGGCACCTTATGTGTTTGAGGAAGATACTTTTGCTGACAATTGGGAGGCCGTGAGCCCCGGGTCTATAATTGCAAAGTACGATAAAACAGGGAACCTGCTCTGGCATAACATATTTACACACGGCGATAGTGTATACCATAATAGCTTTGTCCGGGTATTAAGCATTTGTACGGATTATGATGAAAATTTGTATGTAAGGATTTCATTAGGAGGGAATATTCAGATTGGAGATACTATTATTGAAACCGGATCTCCCCTTGATTTTACCGCTAAAGGATTTCTATGCTGCTTTGATTCGGTTGGTAACCTGGATTGGATCCATGAGCAGTCTCGAGTTGCTAATTCAATGAATGATCTTTTCTATAATCCCACAAGCAATAAACTAATAGAGTTTGTGTATATTCAGGATAGTTTATTTTATAATGAAAACACAATATATAATCCTTACTACGTTGATAACACTAAATCTCATTTATGCTTGATGACTTTTGAGCCAAGTTCAGGGGAACTTGAAGACTATTTTATTTATCCAAGTGGCTTTTCAGATTTGAATTCGCCCCATAAATTGGATTTTGATGATGAAGGGAATTATCTGTTCTCAACAAAATGTTATAAGGATACATTTGAGATAAACGGACAGCTTATCGAATGTGATGATACAGATTTCTTAATTTGGAAAGTCAAACCCAATGGTGAAGTAATCTGGCTTAGGCATTTTAAAGGTGATTATAACCAGAAATCATATGGATTGCTTGTGCATTCTTCATCGGATATATTCATTTTTGCGGATCTAGTGAATAGTCTGATTCAGGATGAGGATACTTTATGGACAGGAATTGAAAAAAACACAATCATCCAACTAGATTCAGCAGGAAACTTCAAGAATTTTGTTGGAAATGATGATGCAAATTATAAAGTATACAGCTTTGCTTTCGATCAGGATGATCTGATAATTTATGGTAGGAATTTGACCGATTCACTTGGTGAGTGGCCTATCACAGGAGGAATGCTTGCCCGATACAATCCGACTAACATTGGAATAGAAGAGATTAAACACCTCGATAAAAATTTATTGATTTATCCAAATCCTGCCAGCTCGCAGCTAAAGATCGAAAGTTCCTTTACTATTTCACAAATCAGTGTTTATTCAATAACAGGGCAATTTGTAAAGGAACAAGCTGCAAATGGAAAGATGGTATCTTTAAATGTGTCTGATCTATTACCGGGAAATTACATTATTCGTTGTATTGGAGATCAACAGGAATTTGCACGGAAGTTTGTAGTTCTAAGATAGTAGGCTTAAAGAATGTTTCACTCAAAGCGAAGCCTGCGCTAAAAACATATCAATCTAAAGCAGTAATTCATAAAATCAACCAGCAGTAATTCATAAAAAAGTATAGAGCAATGAAACACCTAATTATACTATTTCTAGTTTTTACAACTTATGGCTCATTGGCTCAGCAAGGAGAATGGTTGTGGGTGAAGGACTACATGGGCTCCCGAACGCAAATCACATCAGCCGCAGAAGATAGCTTCTTCTTATCAGGACCTTACGCGCAAGTTTATCAATGGACAAATCCTCCTTTTCCAAATTATGCTCAGGACTACAGTGCCTACATGACTAAATATGATGGACAGGGAAATTGGGCCTGGGTGAAATGCTATGGATACAACGAATTATGGGGAGCAGGTGAAACCACGCAAACTTTTGTTAGTTCTTCAGGAGATATTTACGCACTATTTAATTTTTGGCGTCCTTATGCTTTTGAGGGTGACACGGTAATTGATCCAAACGATTCGGCAAACCCTGAAGTGATTCTTGCAAAATACAACAGTAGCGGTAATTTATTATGGCGCGAACGCTTCCGGAATGGTGATTCGCAAGTGTTTGGCAATGAAGTGTCAGCACCGTATATGTGCTTTGATGATGATGAGAATATATACATAAGTGGTTCTTTTCTTGGGAATATTATTATTGGCGATACGCTCGTAAATAGTCCAGATACCAATACTGTTTATTGTAATTACTTGTGTAAATTCGATACCAATGGTAATTATATATGGTTAGTGAAAAATAAGAGTTATTCGTTTGGAGAATATATCAAGTACAATCCGAAGAGCAATCAAATAGTTATGCCGGGTTATATCACCGAAAGCCAAATGTTCGATGGATATTATTTTGATTCATCAGAAGTATATGACACCTATCTGGCATTTTTTGATTCAAACAATGGAGCCTTGGACACTTTATTGGTTTTCCCAGGAGGAAGTTCGAACATGAATGAACTTCGTTCTTTTGATATTGCTGACAATGGAGATATGCTATTAGCAACTAATATTTATAACGAATCTGTAGTAATTAATGGTGATTCGCTAGTTGCGGATCATTCTGATTTTATCTTATGGAAGTTAGACGAGTATGGCAGCGTGGATTGGTTTAAGCACTTTAAAGGTGATAATATGCAAAAAGCCAAGTCGATAAAAATTCATAGCTCTGGAGATATATTTATTAATGCAGAGTGTAGCTCTATGCTTCTTCTTGAAGATGATACACTATGGAGCTCTACATGGAGCCATGATTTAATCTTGCAACTAGCATCAAATGGAAATCTTAAAAATATAATTGGTGCAAATGAATCGCGTTTTACGGTAAATAATTTTAATCTTCATAATAACGACATCATTATGCATGGGTGGGCAGTCGATGAAACCATAGGCAGTTGGCCAGTGGAAACTTATTTTATTGGTCGATACCACTTGGGGAATATTGGTATTGAAGAGGTGAATACTATAATTGACAATCAGGTTCTTGTTTATCCAAATCCTGCCAGCTTGCAGCTAAAGATTGAAAGCTCCTTTACCATTTCACAAATCAGCATTTATTCAATATCAGGGCAACATATAAAGGAACAAGCTGCTAATGGAAAGACGGTATCTTTAAATGTGGCAGATCTATTACCAGGAAATTACATTGTTCGTTGTATTGGAGTTAATCAGGACTTTGCCCGGAAGTTTGTAGTTCTAAGATAAGGTCTCCTTGCAGGGCGTGATGTTTACATCTTTAATCCATTACCCAAGGCGCCGCTTCGCTTTGCCATTGGGCTGAAATAAGCTGGGCTTTCAGCCCGAAGAGGATTGTGAATTGTTTTATATTGTAAATAATGTTCTTTTTTCCATTGCTGAAAAAAGAACCAAAAAAATCTAGACATTCCGATAACTATCGGAACGATCACCTCTTCCGGGCGATTTGTCTGGCCATCGCACGGCTTGACTCTGTGTTATAGTTATCTGAGTAGATAACTTGATTGATAAATTCTTATCATATTATAATATGCATACAGTTCATTTTAAGAGTGGTTAACGTTTGGCCTCTTTTCAAATAGCCTTCGTTTTACCGAAAGATTTTAGTAAGACTGAGAAGCTTCGTACTTGTTCGAAGATCACTCTGCCGCACTTAATCTTGAGATAAATAAGAAGCTATTTAAAAAGCAGCCTTGATTTTCTTTGCTTACTTGCTTTCATCAAGGAAAGATAAGTAAGTCGGGTTTGGGCGGAAAGCCCAATTAAAAAATAATTGACGCCATGATTTTTTGTAAACTTTTTGATCAGCAAAAAGTTGAAGGACATTTTCAAATAGAATTTCTAAATTTGCCGAAGCAAAACAATAAGCATAGCAGGATGGAATTGAGGAAAGAAGATATTGAGATAATGGCGCCAGTAGGATCGTATGAATCACTTATGGCGGCTATTCAGGGTGGAGCAAATTCCATTTATTTTGGTGTGGCACAACTTAACATGCGCTCTAAATCGTCGGTGAATTTTACGCTAGAGGATTTGGCCGAGATTGTTCGTATTTGTAAAGAGAATAACATCAAATCTTATCTCACCATAAATACAATCATCTATGATCATGATATTGCCATAATGCACACTTTGGTTGATGCCGCAAAAGAACATGGCGTAAGTGCTATTATTGCATCCGATTTGTCGGTGCTTAATTATGCCTTTGAGAAGGAAATCGAGATTCATGCTTCCACTCAATTGAATGTTTCAAACATTGGAGCGCTCAAGTTTTTCTCACGCTTTTGCGATGTGATTGTAACTGCACGTGAGCTAAGCCTATTACAGGTTAAGCAAATTACCAAAACCATAAAAGAAGAAGACATTCGTGGTCCGAAAGGTGAATTGGTTCGAATTGAGGTATTTGCCCACGGTGCCTTGTGTATGGCAGTTTCGGGTAAATGCTACCTGAGTTTGCATGAGCAAAACTCTTCGGCTAACCGTGGTGCATGTCGCCAAACTTGCCGAAAAGCTTATGTGGTAACCGAAAAAGAAACCGGTAATGAATTGGAGATCGATAATGAGTACATCATGTCGCCAAAGGATTTATCTACCATTGGTTTTGTAAACAAGTTGCTTGATGCGGGAATTACCGTTTTAAAGATTGAAGGGAGAGCTCGCTCTCCGGAGTATGTTAAAACTGTGACTAGTTGTTATCGCGAAGCAGTAGATGCTTATGTTGATGGAACCTATACCAACGAGAAAATAAGCGAATGGGAAAAGCGTTTGAGTACCGTGTTTAATCGTGGTTTTTGGGATGGTTATTATCTTGGACGAAAGATGGGCGAGTGGAGCAACGAATACGGATCGCAAGCAACAACCCGTAAAAAGTATGTTGGGAAAGGCATGAACTACTTTGGAAAACTGAAAGTAGCAGAGTTTCTGCTGGAGGCCGATGAGTTAAATGTTGGTGATAAAATACTTATTACCGGGCCAACTACCGGTGTAATTGAACTTACTATTGATGAAATGAGGGTTGACCTTAAAGCTGTTGAAAAGGCAGTCAAGGGAGAAAGTTTCTCAATTGCCATCGATTCAAAAATTAGACGGGCTGATAAGCTCTACAAGATTGTAGATACAGAAGAAGCGCTCAAACAATAATTGCCAGCTGATGTTAAAGATCATTCATTATCGATGGAAATGCATTGGTTGTGGTTATTGTGTTGAGGTGGCTCCGGCCTATTACCGGATGGATTTGAACGATGGGAAAGTAGATCTGCTGGATGCTGAAACAACTAATGAGTATCATTATTTGTTGTTACCAAATACGGAGAGAAAGCTATTTGAACAGGCAAAGAATGTTTGTCCAACTGCAGTTATTAAAATTGAAAAAACGAAATGATGAAGAGATTCTTGATTTTAATTATCACAGGTGTTGTACTAATAAGTGCATCATATGCGCAAGCTGAAGATAATCGTATATCATACGATAAATTGATTGTTGAACACCAGGAGCTTCAGAAAGAATACAGACAATTACAGAATAAACTGAGTGAACTAGAGCTGAAGACTGCCGAACTAAAAAAAGAAAGAAATCAGCAGATTGATGAGTTTCGCAAGCGCGAAGTATCCATGCTTACCTTGGCATCATTGCTTACCCTGGTTTCATTATTTATGATTTTGTTTGGTGTTATGTACCTTTCAATCCGACGACGACGACGAGTGGAGTTTGAAGAATATTCAGCACAGATTAAAAAGTTAAAGTCTTAGGAAGCTTGCTTAGGTGTTAGGTATTTATCTAAGGTAGCTAATAACGTTTGGAGTTGTATCGGTTTGGCCAGAAACTCGTTACATCCTGCACTAATGCTATTCTTTTCTACATTCTTTTTAATATAGGCCGTTTGAGCAATAATTGGAAGGTCTGCATTAAACTTTCTAATTTCCTTAGTAGCAGTGACACCGTCCATTTCGGGTAACATGAGATCCATAATAATGACATTAATGTTATTATCTTTTCTGCAGATTTCAACAGCTTCAATACCTGTTTTAGCCCATAAAATGTTTGCTTTTGTGTAGCGTAATGCCGCCTCAAAAAAGAATTTAACAACGTCCGTATCTTCAACGATAAGAACCTTCTTATCCTGCCAATTGTACATCATGTTTTATTTTAGCCCCAACAACAATCTCGTCTTAGACGCCAAAGATAGAATATAATTTAAGAAATAGGTTTATCAAAATGTTAATTTGCCTCGTCTGCCTTAAGTTTCAGAATGTCATTATCGTCATTGTTGGTGGCATTTAAAATGGCATCCTTTTGCGACTTTAATGGATTAGCATTTAACTCAGAGTAACTCACTCTGTTTTTATAAGCATCAATGGCAAGATATAGCGCTTGCCTGAATGAGTTCTCAGAAGCAAGGTTTTTACCAACAATCTCAAAAGCAGTTCCGTGCGATGGAGAGGTTCTTATGATTGGTAAACCTGTAGTGAAATTAACACCATTGTCGAATGATAATGCCTTGAATGGTGCCAAGCCCTGATCGTGATACATGGCTAGAATTGCATCAAACTTTTTAAAATTATCCGATCCAAAGAATCCATCAGCTGGATACGGTCCAATGGCAACAATACCATCTGTTTTGGCCATATCGATTGCTGGTATAATTATTTCCTGTTCTTCGGTTCCCAGTAAGCCGTTATCGCCAGCATGTGGGTTCAGACCAAATACGGCTATCTTCGGTTTTCTTATATTAAAATCTTCAATCAATGATTGATTTAAAGATTTAATTTTTTGATAGATATTTTCTTTGGTAATGTATTCGGGCACTTTGGCTATTGGAATATGACCAGCAACCACACCAACTTTCATCACATCGCTAACCATAAGCATTAGCGACTTGCTTCCAGGAAATTTGCTTTCAAGATATTCGGTATGTCCCGGAAAACTAAAATCTTTCGATTGAATATTATGCTTGTTAATTGGAGCTGTTACCAGCACATCAATCACGCCGCTCTTAAGGTCGTTCATGGCACGCTCAAGCGCTTCGAAGGCAGCCTCGCCAGCCATCTCGGTTGATTTACCTAACTCAACCCGAACATTCTCGTTGTTGCAATTAATAATATTGGCCCGTTTGTGGTTTGCTTCCGAAACGTTTTTAATAATGTTCAGGCTAAAATTATCAATGTTTAGTGCTTTTCGATGATAGGCGGCTATTTTTGGTGAACCATATACAATTGGTGTACACATGTCGTAAATGCGTGTATCCATTAAGGTTTTTACGATTACCTCATATCCAATACCGTTAATATCACCTTGAGTTATGCCGACTTTTATTTTTTTACGATCCATAGGTCTATATTTTATCTGAACCTGACAACAAATTTGGCCAGTCGTTCATTATGCAAAAATAGCAAGTTTTATCACTAAATAAGAAAATGCGGCTAGCCATTCGACTCATCGATGGTAATACCCATTTTTTGCATCAGGAATGTGGCATTTAAATTCTGACTAATGCCTTCTTTCAGTTTGTAGTCGAACTCAAGTTCATCATTCACCATTTCAACCTCGAATCGATTGTTACGCACATTCTCCGGAAACTCGTTTATTAGTGTGCCCAGTGAAACATCGTGAGTGGCAATAATACCGGTTGTTTTCATAGTAATTAATTGCTTAACAAGTGCCTTCGATCCCATGGCTTTGTCTTTGGAGTTGGTGCCTTTTAGTACTTCATCCAGAATGATAAAGAGTTTGGTTCCGCTTTTTAATTTGTCAATCATTATTTTTAATCTGCTGAGTTCAGCGAAAAAGTACGATTCGTTTTTCTGCAAAGAATCGGTTGTGCGCATGCTGGTATAAACCTCTGTTGGTGCAAAGGAGAAACGATTGGCACAAACCGGTGCACCGGCCATTCCAAGAACCATGTTAATTCCTATGGTACGCAGGAAAGTACTTTTACCAGCCATGTTGGCACCGGTGATAATTATAAAGGCGGGGTTTTGTGTAATTTCAAAATCGTTGTTAACACGCTGTTGGCTTGCAAGCAATGGATGTCCTATTTCATTGGCTTTAATTCCGATAATATTTGGTTCCACATCAGGGTATACGTAAAGTGGATTGTTATAGGCAAAATTCCCGAAACTGGAAAGTGCATCAAACTCACTTAAAATGTGAATCCATCGCTCAAAGTTGTTTTTATTTTCCGTGCGCCATTTCTCAAGCTTAATCATGAAATGTAAATCCCATAAAAATAGACCATCCAGAATAATACCTACCAGCATGTTATTGCGATTATCGAGCCCTTTAATAATCTTGGATAACTGGCCCACTTTACCGCTTGCCGATCCTTTTTCATTTTTTAGTTCATACTGAAACATGCCCAATCTTTTGGATCGAAAATCTGCCGACTCAATTTGCTCCAGCAAGGATGCATACTTTCGTAATACCTGCCATGTGCGGCTTACCAGCTTTTGCTCATGATTGATTTGCTTTAAATACACCCCAATTATTGTGAAGGGCACAGCCAGATACAGAATGAACATGGAGCCCGTTATGTAATCAAGAATTAGTAATGCCAGCATGAGCAGAGAAAGAATTGGAACCAAGTAAATGAATACCCCTAACATTTTCTTTTTCATAAAGAAAACATCTCGTTCCATCCATTCCGAGATTTTTAATTTGTCGTTTGCTTCTTCGTTTTCAATGGTTCCGGTGGCCTGGAATTTTTGACGCCAATCTAATAATGGCGCTAGTTCAACGGTTGCAAGCTGACGAGATATTATCTCATTATGATCTAATTCCGGCTGCGAAAGATATGCTGCCATCGCTTGTTTTCCGCCCTGTGTACAGGTTCTGTTTAAATATTGATACATGCTGCCTTCACCAAAAATATCCAGATCATATTGATGGTAATGCTCCGGATTAAAGAATTCTTCACCATTATCGAACTGATCATATTTCCATGCAAGTGCTTTAATCTCTTTTTTATTGATGCTCACCATTTGACGATGGAAAGACAATTTTTGCGATATATGTGCACTGTGCTGAATGAGCCAGACAAATAAATAGCCAATTATAAAAACTGATGCAATGGATGCACCCCAATGTATTTTGGCTAAAAAGTAGGACCCTAAAATAATTGCCAAAAAGCTAATTCCCCGGTAAACCGCATTGGCAATTAGTTTGCGCTTGGTTTCGTCAACAATTTTTTGATGTTCGCTAACTTTTTGCTCGTATATGTTCTTTATTGATCCCGACATGTTGATGTTCCTTTATTGCTTTATCAAAAATGCTAATAATTAGAATATATTGTTCCAGTATAAACATTTTTCAGTTTGATATCTTTACAGACTGAATTAAATCAGCACTTGAGGTAATTTGCAAAAGTAATAAAGAAAAATGGCTGGTATTTATATACATATTCCCTACTGCGTTCAGAAATGCAATTATTGCGATTTCTTTAAAACAACAAGTTTGGGCTCTAAGCACGAGTTTCTGGCAGCTCTGAAAAAGGAAATTAAACTGCAGCAAAACTATTTGGGAGATGAGGAGATTGCAACTATCTATTTTGGTGGTGGCACGCCGTCTGTTTTGCGAACCAGCGAATTAGAATCAATCATTCAAACCATTAAGCAGTATAATCGGGTGAGCCCTGATGCAGAAATAACGCTCGAAGGCAATCCGGATGATTTGCGTGAAAAATTTGTGAGAGAATTGGCCGATACCCAGGTGAACAGAATTAGTATGGGAATTCAGTCGTTTAACGACGAGCAATTGAAATTCCTGAACAGAAGGCATAACAAGGAACAAGCATTAGATGCTGTTGCTAAATGTAAGGCATATGGGATTGATAATATTAGTATTGATTTAATTTATGGCATTCCGGGCATGAGCCATGAAATGTGGCAATCGAATATTGAGCAGGCTTTGGCGCTTGACGTTCCGCACATTTCGGCTTATCATTTAATCATTGAGCCAGGCACTGTTTTTGGCGATCGCAAAAAAGCGGGTACCTTAAAAGAAATACCGGATGATGAAAGTGTTGAGCAATTTGAGCTATTGAAGAAAATGATTGACGGTGCGGGCTACACGCATTATGAGATTTCAAATTTTGCCAAAGCAGGGATGTTCTCTAAACACAATACATCTTACTGGCAACAGAAGAAGTACCTCGGACTCGGGCCATCAGCTCATTCGTATAATATTCGTTCACGCCAATGGAACGATCGTAATTTGGTTAAATACATCAATCATTTAAACAAAGGAACTATTCCATTTGAGCTGGAAGAGTTAAATGAAGTAACCCGGTTTAACGAGTATTTAATGACCACCCTTCGCACCGATTGGGGAAGTGATCTAAATTATTTGAAGACGCAGTTTGAGAATAAGTTTTATGAATTTTTGATGGAGCAGTTAAGAGATGTTCAGCTGAAATCGAACTTTGTTATTTCGGATACACATATAAAAATAAGACCCGAAAAGTGGTTCATCTCGGATACTATTCTCGCCCAAATGTTTTGGGTTTAGACTAAAAAGAAAAAGCTCCGCAAGAAATCAATTCCAGCGGAGCCTTGTTCGTTTAGCTAACATATTCTAAAGTGAACCAATCATTTTTGATGGATCAACCCAGAGGTCAAATTCTGCCTCGGTTAAGTAGCCCAGATCCAGCGCAGCACGTTTTAGAGTGGTTCCTTCTTTATGTGCTTTCTTGGCAATTGCCGCCGACTTATCATATCCAATATGCGTGTTTAGTGCAGTAACCAACATCAACGAATTCTGTAAATGTTCCTGAATACGTGGATGGTTTGGCTCAATACCAACAGCACATTTATCGTTGAATGATTCGCAAGCATCGCCAAGTAACTCGGCCGATTGCAAGAAATTATAAATCATCATTGGTTTAAACACATTCAGCTCGAAATGACCATTTGATCCGCCAACAGTAATGGCGACATCGTTACCCATAACTTGTGCACAAACCATGGTTAAGGCTTCTACTTGTGTAGGGTTTACTTTGCCTGGCATAATGGACGATCCCGGTTCGTTGGATGGAATGATTATTTCGCCAATCCCGGAACGCGGACCAGAAGCCAGCATGCGAATGTCGTTGGCAATTTTCATTAAACTAACCGAAAGCTGCTTTAGTGCGCCATGTGTCTCTACAATTGCGTCGTGTGCAGCTAGTGACTCAAATTTATTTTCTGCAGTGATAAAAGGCAGTCCGGTAAATTCGGCAATGTATTTTGCAACTGCTACATCGTAGCCTTTCGGAGTGTTTAATCCAGTACCAACGGCTGTTCCGCCAAGTGCTAGTTCTCCCAAGTGTTCTAAGGTATTGTTAAGTGCTTTTAGTCCATGGTTTAATTGCGATACATATCCAGAGAATTCCTGACCAAGGGTAAGTGGTGTTGCATCCATCCAGTGCGTACGCCCAATTTTTACCACATCTTTCATTGCGTTTGCTTTGTCGGCAATTGTATCGCGTAGTTTAGAAATTTTTGGAATGGTGTTTTCAATAATCATTTTATAGGCTGCAATGTGCATGGCCGTAGGGAAGGTATCATTAGATGATTGCGATTTATTTACATCATCATTCGGATGAACCAGTTTGATTCCTTCGCCAAGTTTATTGCCATCTAATACGTGAGCACGATTAGATACTACCTCGTTGCCATTCATGTTGCTTTGCGTACCTGATCCTGTTTGCCAGATAACTAAAGGAAACTGGTCGTCGAGTTTGCCAGCTATAATCTCGTCGCAGGCCTTACCAATTAAATTGCGCTTTTCAATGGATAAAACTCCCAGTTCGTGGTTGGCAAAAGCGGCAGCTTTTTTTAGAAAGCCGAAAGCATGAACTACCTCTATGGGCATTGATGCTTTTGGTCCGATGGGGAAATTCTCAACGGAGCGTTGTGTTTGTGCACCCCAATATTTATTGGCTGGTACTTTTACTTCGCCCATTGTATCTTTTTCAATTCTATAGCTCATATCGTTTATAATTAGTTTGCGGTTTCAATAATGTGAGTGATGTTTAAAGTAGAATGTCCATTTCTTCCGGCGGTTGTGCCCACACCGCTTTATGGTTGCCCAAAATAATCGGCCTCTGAATGAGTTTAGGATTTTTAACCATAATATGAACCCATTCATCATCGGTAAAGGTTTTTCCTTTCAGCTCCTTTTTATACATCTCTTCCTGGGTTCTTACAATCTCCCAAGGCTTTTTATTCATCAGCATAAGCACATGCTTTAATTCGTCTTCGGTGAATTTGTCTTTTAAATATTCAACAGTTTCAAAAGCAATTCCTTTTGACTTAAGATATTCCAGTCCCTTACGACTTTTTGAACATCTTGGGTTATGATAAATTTTTAGCATCTTTTTATGGTTTCAATATTGATTTTTAAGCGACCGTTAAATTACAAATTATCTTGTATTCACTTATCTAAATATTATGATATTTTAACGATGTATTGCATTTATCCTGCGAACATTGATTCATTTATTTCTGTTCTTATTGATAAATAGCTAGTATGAAGAATTTAATGATAATGTTCTCGCTTGTAATTTTACTGGCTTCGTGTGCTACCGCGCAAAAGGAACAAGAACCGTTACACGTAAAAAAGGATACGACCATGAAAACAGATCAGGATTGGAAAATGATGTTAACACCATTGCAATATCATGTAACCCGTGAGAAAGGCACAGAACGTGCTTTTACGGGTGAGTTCGATAATTTTTATGAGAAGGGAGAATACAGTTGTATCTGTTGTGAGAAGGTGCTGTTTACATCCGACACTAAGTTTAAATCGGGATGTGGCTGGCCAAGTTTTTATGATATTCGCGAAGAGGAGAATATAAAAATACTGCGGGATACCAGTCATGGTATGATTCGTCAGGAAGTGCAATGCAAACACTGCGATGCGCACTTGGGGCATGTGTTTGAAGATGGTCCGCCACCAACCGGTTTACGCTACTGTATTAATTCAGCATCCTTAAAGTTTACCCCAGAAGGAACAGAAAAGTAGTTGATTCTGCTCAGTTCATTTTATTATCTCTAAGTCCTTTTCAATAATATAAATGTTAGATTTATGTTCTAATTGAAAAGGATTTTTCATGCGGT
>JBFHES010000118.1:0-13284 GCA_041584015.1 Bacteroidales bacterium | reverse complement strand
TTACACACCAAGGCAATACCTCTTCCTCCTGCTTCTGTTATTCCTTTAACATCATTGTCTTTTATGCTTCTACCCGTTACATAAACCGTTGCCCCTGCTTCTCCTAAAGCTATTGCTACTCCTCTGCCAACATTTTTAGTACCTCCTGTTACTAATGCTACTTTTCCTTCTAATATTTTCATTTTATCCATTTATGTTTTTCGGGCAACAATTTTCAATGTACATAAAACCTATCGTGCAAATGCCTGGATTTCGTCTATTGCACCTTCTTTATATGCACGTATTACAATTTCATAATCTAACCTTCGATTAAAAAATAATGAGCTATAATTTCTTTGAATAAGTGTTCCATTAAATAAATAGTATTCTAATCTTAATACTCCATCCGTTTTTTCTACTAAACTTAAAGCAAAATCAACAAACCTTGTCATTACGAGATTAGATTCAGTGGTTAAATGACTCATTATATAGTCTACATCTTCAACTGTTCCAGTTTTTCCTCGTTCGGTTAACTCCCCCAATTTCCCGGTATATTTAATTGTTCTCATTTTCTTGATTTCCTGATAGTCGTTAACGGCAGTCTGCCTAAAAGCCTCTGTTTAAATTTTGATAAGAGTGCCATTTAGTTGCTGTTGTTAAGCTTGTGGTGAATTTAGTAAAAAAATGAATTTGAAAGGCAAATTGCTTTCGGTTAGGTTTAATGTGTCATTTATGCCGATGTAGATCAATGCCCGGTATTTACAATCAAACTTCCCCACAACTTAACGATGTGCTGTATACGAGGCCCGCACGCACAGTGGCGTGAGAGACGTACTATGCCGCTACTTTTTGGCGGAGCCATCTACTCTATTATGGTGCGTTTTTTTATATTTCTTTTATTACTAAATATGTTGTGTAAATGATATAAAATCCGAATAAAATTCCGGCTTCCCATCTATCTAGCTTCTTACGTTGTCCGGATAGCATTGCCGCAAATAGAAAAACTGTTCCTCCTATTAAAATCAACAAGTCAAGATTAAATTTAGAATTATACTCAATTGGTCTTATTATACTGCTAACCGACAATATTAAAAGTATATTGAAAACATTTGAACCAATAACATTTCCAATCGCTATATCACTATTCTTTTTGGTCGCAGCTACTATCGAAGTTACAAGTTCGGGCAATGAGGTTCCGGCGGCAACAATAGTTAAACCAATTATTTTTTCACTAATGCCTAATGTATTAGCAATTTCAACACTTTTTACAACGACAAGCTGTCCTCCCAAAATCAAACCTGCTAAACCAATACATATTAATCCCCAGATTTTTAAAGCTGATTTTTGATTTTCTTTTGCGACCGTTTGAGAGTCGGTTTTCATTTGGTTGAATACATAATACAAGAATAGACAAAACAAAACCAACATAATCAAACCGTCTAATCTACTCGAATAAGATGTCCCGGTAAATACGAAATCGTTTAGCAGGAACAATAGCAACACCGAAACAAATAGAGAAATAGGTATTTCTTTCCATGCAGTAGATGTTTGAACTTTAATTGGCAATATTAATCCTGATAAGCCAAGAATAATAAATAAATTGAAATTGTTGCTCCCAATAACATTTCCAAGAACGATGTCAGAATAACCTTTTACAGAGGCAATACTATTAACCACTAATTCAGGAGCTGAAGTGCCAAAAGCAACAATAGTCAAACCAATCACTAAATCTGATATGTTGTATTTTTTTGCTAATGCAGAAGCTCCATTAACCAGCCAATTTGCACCAAAAATTAACGAGACAAATCCTGCAGCAACTAAAAAAAATGGAATTATCATACAATCATTTTTTATTCAAATGTAATCGAACTTCTTCTCATATTTTCAATTTTGCACTGATTTGTTGTCTGGGGAAAATGCAGTACATACCATTTATGCCGATGTAGAACAATGCATGATATTTACAAACAAACTTCACCACAACTTAACGATGCGCTGTATACGAGACCCGTACGTACAGTGGTGTGAGAGGCACACTCCGCTGGTATTTGCTAGTGGGGCTGTCTATTCGATTAGCTGTAGTATTTATTCTTGTTCTTATATAATCTTAGAACCATTTCCTTTTTTTAAAATATATTAATGGAATAATAAAACTTAGTAATAGAACCAGTACAATAATTGGATAGCCCAGTACCCATTCAAGTTCAGGCATATGTTTAAAATTCATTCCATATATGCCAACAATCAAAGTCGGTAATGATATGCATACTGTAATTATTGTCAGTATTTTAAAAATTTTATTTTGTTCTAATTCTATTTTACTATTAATGTTACCATTCAAGTCATCTAATCGATTAAAATTATATTGTAAATAATCTGCAATTACTGTAAGATCATCTATCTCTTCATTTATCTTGGTAGAAGAATTGTCTATATTCTTATCACTCTTTTTTAACAGAAGAAGAATTCTTTGAAATTCTGAAAGAGATTCCCTAATGAGTAGATTATTAAACCTTAATTCTGCAATGAAATCTAAGTCATCTTCTTTGAATTGTTTTGATTTTAGCGTCTGTTGGAAAAGGTCTTTTATTTTTTTTGAAATCAATTCGACAATATCTGCGTAGTAATCTGAGATTACACCAATTTGAAAAATAAAAAGTTGATGATAATTGTCAAACCTAGAATTCTCAAAACTATATATAAACTGTGTTAATGTATTTAAACTGTCTTCTATGTCAGAAGAAAGAAATGTAAATACAATATCATTATTAATCAAAATATAAATATCCTTCTCCACAAAAGAATTATTCGTAGAATAAGTTGGAATAGTAAAATTTAAGGATAATTGGTCAACAGATTCAATATAATGTGAACTTATTTCTATATCCTCTCTTTTACTAAAAGAGGTTAAATCAAGTCCAAACTTTTGAGAAATTGCCTCTAAATCTGAATTAATGAAATCAATAAATCGAATACTGAATATTTCGTTTGGTAAATATTCGATTTCATCAATAGATTTATGTTTTTTTATATTCCTGTTTTTGTAATAGACTTCAATCATTTTCTCATTCTTGGTTTATATTACAGCTAACGACACTCTGTCTAAAACCTCTTTTTAATATAGATGAGTGTACCATTTAGGCCGATGTAGATCAATGCATGATATTTACAAACGAACTTCCCCACAGCTTAACGATGCGCTGTATACGAGACCCGTACGTACAGTGATGTGAAAGGTGCACTGGCGATCATTTGGTCGTCAGCCACCTATTCGATTGTGTACCGTATTTATTATTTTTGTTCTATTTTCGTGAGAATATATTTTACTTTTTCTTTTTCCGCAACCTTTAATTCTTCAATAATTTCTAAACAATCAATTTTATAATTTTCTGTTTTAACAGTTACTCCTTGCAATAAATCACCTTGAACTTCGCCGCTATATTCTTTTTCATCTTCAATGTTGAAAATTCTCCAAGTTCCTTTTTCAACATCCACTTGTACAAAATAACCTTCAAATTCTTTTCGCTCTTCTGCAAGTTCTTCAGTCAAGTTTAGAATCTCATAAATTTTTTCTGCCTTTGCTTTATTTAAAATTGAAAAATGGACATTTTCTTGACCTAGAGAATACCATTTATGTTTGATCTTAATATCACAATCGATTAGTTTCTTAATCAATTTTCTCAAACTACTTATTGTGTGTCCTTTGACGGATCTAAGTGATTCTATATACTCATCATTATTGTCGAAATCTCTTATTATTTCCTCAAATTTTAATAATCCCAATTCAATAATTGAGTTCCCAAATAAATCAACTTGGGAAGTAGAGAACATATGAAGATTAAAGGAACTATATGAAGAAGCAAATGCTCTAAGCTTGTAATTTTGTGGTATATAGTATTCTTTCTTGTTTTTGATACTTTGTCTTGATATTTCCTTCTTAAAACTATTCTCAATTATCACTTGATAAAGTTTAACAATATCACCAAAATCATCAGCATCAATGCTATAATTATCATTACTATCAGAAACAGCTAAGTGGACAATCGCATTGTTTTTCTCCAAAGCCTCATTTAGAATTAACTTGTTATCATCAAGTGGTTTTTTATATTTAAAACCAGCTTCAGGCAAATAATCTTCAGATAACTCAATGTTTTCAAGAGCAGAAGCTTCTATTATATCTGAAATATTATCAAACGAATAAATTTGATTAGTCTCAGGATTTACAAAAATTTCTCGTAAATCTTCATTGCCGTTAATAAACTCAGTTAGTCTATTTGATGATATTGCAGTAGATATGTATAAAATTGATTCATTGTCTACGTCAACAAGAAGACAAATAAATTTTGTTCCAACTTCATCAGTTGCAATAAAAATCTCAGGTATATCGTAATATACTAGAATTTGCAATATTTGAAGTTTTTTTGTCATCCTACTCTTTTAGCGTTTTCAAAGTTAAAATTATTACTTCTCCACCAAGAAAAATGATTCGGATCAATAAATGTTTTTTTAATTAATCCATCATTTTCTTCAAGATTAACTTCTAGTATTGCACTAAACCTTTTTCTTATTCTTGGCAATTTTAATTTGTTTTGACATGCTTCAATGTTGTCAAATACGGATAATGACCTAGCAGTACATTCATCTATTCCATTAAATATCCTTTTAGGCTGTATCATTCTTTGCGAAATAAAGTCAGCTTCATTTGGTATTCCATTATGGGAAAAACGATATACAGTCATACCTTCAGGATTTTTTGATTCCTTAGGAGGACATTGTTCAGGTAGATTTTCAAACCATTCAATCATATATTTATCTTTTGTAGAATGCTCATTTTATATGGTTCCCAACGTTGAGTATATGCAAAGTAGGCGATTGCGGGTTTCAAACTTATCAAACCGTTACAAATTTGAAGCGGGCTACAACCTTTGAATTTACTGCTATTTCGCCTATTTTGTATATACCCATTGGCATTTATTTATTCCAATCTTGAAATTCAAAAAGAGGGTCGAAATCTCTATTTTCTTCCTTTAAATAGCTTCCTTCTAGTTCAAACAGTTTATCAAGTTTCACTTCATCCACTATCAATGCTTGATATATATTGTGGATCATTCTATAATCCGTAAAAAATTTGTTTTTGTCATTATTCCATTGATTACCAAAGCTTGACAACCAATTATAAAACAGCATTGCCTGCTCTTGATTAGAAAGCTGTGCACGAAGTATTCTTAAATATTTCCGCTTTTCATTATATGAAAGCATCTTTTCATTTTGATTAACAACGAATTTAACTGTCTGAAATAGATGTCGATAGTAATGTGCTAATTGAGAAGAGTAACCTTCAAAAAGGTCAAATTTTAGATTGTCCTTGACATGTAAATTATTATCGACTATATCCTTTATCGTTTTTGGCAAGCTTGTGTAGTGATTTTCTTTGTGTTTTATTTTGACTTCACTAACTTCTTTGAAGAAGGCGTGCTTTTGCAAATCAAAATCACTCAAACCACTAAAAAAAATGGCATAAGCTTCATTAACCCATATTTCAGGATTTTCATCAGGGAAATGCTTTTTAGCAATTTTATAAATTATTTCAAATTCACTTTTCAAAAAGTTAAAAGTCCTTCGTCCGCTAATTGTTTTTTCGACCCTGTCTATATCTTGATCCCCATTTGCTTTTTTCTGCACATATAAATTTACTTCATCAAGCTGAATTTCACTTACGTTGTCTTTGTGAAGTTTGAGCATTTCGTAAAATTGATTTTCAAACTTGTTATAGTCAAGTTCTTGTCTGAACAGTTCTCTTTGAAGTTTATTTGCTTTAAATTGAATATAAAATGCTAAAAAGGTTAAAAAGACTCCTGAAATTGCAATAAACGGGTTCATGATTCCTCCAATCGTGTCTCCAATATTACCTGTAGTTGTAAAATCTAATCCAAGCACTGAGTCTTGAACGAAAATCATGGGTGAAAAGAATGAGAACAGAATTACAACTCCTGAAATTATGAGAATTGTAATTGATAGTCCATCGAGTTTAGTATTCTTGTCTGAATCAGTCATATTTTTTTGCTTGTGGGTAACGCATCTATGTGTCCACCTGTTTTTATTCCGTTTATATCGTTTCGTTGTTAGTGGTACATACCGTTCCAAATATAGCAAATAAATACACCTTGTCGTTGGTCTGAGGGCATATAATTCGTTGAGAACTACAGATAATGTTGGTGCTGGAATTTTTATTTTTTCCCTTGCTGGCTACCGGGCTTAAAACGTTGCCAGAACGGTAGCGGCTAACCTTTTAATTTATATTTGTAAATTAACGAATGCTATACTATCCTTTATTGCATTATATTTACCTATCAAACTACCGGTATGACAAATATGAAACATGTTCTTATTACTTTAAGCCTGCTGGCTTTATTTACAATGGTTGGTTACGCTCAGGGTTGCAGCGATGCAGGCTTTTGCACTGTTAATGGTTTTAAACCGCAAAGTAGCGATAGCATTCGCGCACTAAAGGAGGAGCTAAGCCTTGGTGCATTCTGGGGAAGCGCCGATAATTCGATAACTGTTTATGGCAGTTATTTGGCCTATAAGTGGCAGTTAACTAAAAAGCTGGGTTTTGATGTAAAGCTAACCTCGCTGGCACAAAACGGAAATGGAATTTCAACAGCTGGTTTGTCGGATGTTTATCTTAACACCAATTATCGGGCAAGTGAACAACTCCAATTTACCTTGGGTAGCAAAATTCCTTTTCCGGATGGAGTGACCACCAATAGCAAGGCAAATTATCCAATGGACTACCAAACGAGTTTAGGAAGCTATGATCTGCTGCTTGGAGTTGCCTATGCACTTAATAAACTGCAACTGGTTGTAGCCCTTCAACAACCATTGGTGCACAACGAAAATCAGTTCCTTGCCAGCACATTTCCTTCAGACGATGTGCTCAGCACTTTTCAGTCAACAAATAAATTTAAGCGCAGTGGTGATGTATTGTTGCGCATGGCCTATCCGATTACCCTCACACATAAACTGCTTATAACGCCCAGCATTTTGCCCATCTATCATTTAGCAAACGACACCTACACCGATGCGTTTAATAATGAACAGGAAATTGCCGGTTCGCAAGGATTAACGCTGAATGGAAACCTATACCTGGATTATGAAATAAACAGAGCCAATAGCATTCAGCTAAATATGGGCATGCCTTTTATGGTGAGAGATGCACGACCAGATGGCTTGACACGAAGTTTTATTGCAAATCTGGAATACAAAATGAGATTTTAAAACTCAGCTTCTAGCTTGCTTGGTGTTGGTTTAAACAGAGCGTGTTTGTTTGTTGTACTGGCAAAATTACGCATCACTTTTATATTGCAGGTTGACTGTCTTTTTTATTCTGTTCATTTTGGCTGCCGCCCAAAACGAACCAAAAACCCACCACAGCTGCCAAATAAAAGCTTGCCTTAACTAGTTCTTGAGGCACCTTCATTAATAACTAGTCAAGTTCATTAAAAGACGGTACATTCATCCAGAGCGGCAACTTTCATTTCGCGCCATCCGTGGACGACCTCCCCTGCACGGCGATCGCAGTCATTGTTATAGGAATAATACCAACCTTATTAATTCTAATAATGCCGACTGTTTTGTTTGGCCTTTTTTAAAAACAGCCTTGATTTTTTTTGTTTCGTTTTTGCGATCAAGCGAAAAACTGGAGCGTCGCGAAAAACGTGAATTCTATTGAAACTATAATTTAGATGAACAAATGAAGTCCGGTTTGGGCGAAGCGCCAAGGTGAGTTGGAACTGTATGTTAGAGCTTACTCCTAATCAACAATGCTTCTGCTCTTAATTACTCCGAATGGCAGACCTTAATCAAGAACTGTTTATTGGCATTTAATCTTTTTTAACGCTTTTCAAGGGCAATTAAATTTGTACATCGCTGTTTTGTTTGTAGCTTTGTAGTTCAAAGTACTTTTAAAAACTGAAATATGAATAGTCAAAAAGAGCATTTAGATAATTTGTCGGAGATTCGGTCTCTAATGGAGCGTTCGTCGAAGTTTATTTCGCTAAGTGGCTTTTCCGGAATTCTCGCCGGCGTATATGCACTGCTTGGTGCCTTGGCGGCATTTTGGTATTTAGATTTTAACGTGTACTACTCCGATTACGAAGCGCTTATTTATACAAGCGATGGTAGCTTAAAAAGCGATCCGTTTTGGTTCTTTCTATTCGATGGCCTTATCATTCTTGTTTTGGCAATTGCTTCGGGCATTATACTTACCACCCAAAAAGCAAAAAAGAACGGCCAGGCCATTTGGGACAATAGCGCTCGTCGACTCCTGATAAATTTATTTATTCCACTGTTTGCCGGTGGTATTTTTGGAATGATACTGATCCTTCATAACGAACTTCATTTGCTCGCTCCGGTTACACTTATGTTTTATGGCCTCGCGTTGGTGAATGCCAGTAAGTACACCTTGCACGATGTAAAATATCTTGGATTATGTCAGATTGGGCTTGGTTTGATTGCGAGTTATTTTGTAGGTTACGCCTTGTTATTTTGGACCATTGGTTTTGGTGTCCTGCACATTATTTACGGAACAGTTATGTATTTCAAATACGAGCGATGTTAGACTTTCTGAAGAATAGTAATAAACTCTTTGAGAGTAGGGTAAGGCTGGGGGTTATGTCGGTACTCATGGTAAACGAGTGGATGGACTTTAATACCTTGAAGGAAACGCTCGATTTGACCGACGGTAATTTAGCCAGCCATTTGGCGGCGCTTGAAAAGAACCAGCTTATAGAGGTGAAAAAGCAGTTTGTTGGCCGAAAACCCAAAACAAGCTACAAGGCAACCGCTCTGGGAATCCAGTTGTTTAAACAACACTTAAGCGCTTTAGAACAGTTAATTAATCAAGGCGGAGCAGCTCAAAATAAAAACGAATAAGTAAGGAGCGCTCTTTTTTTTGAATTTGCACTTTGTAATGCAAAGTACTTTTAAAAACATATACTATGAATGCACTAAAAAACAAAAAACTACCTTTCTTTTTTCTCGGCGTACTTCTGTTCAATTTTCTGTTCTGGGAAATACCGCTGGGCTTAAATGCGCTGATATTCTCAGGCTATATGCTCCTTGGTGTGTTGCTCTTCTATCGTGAGAGTTTAAAATCACACACTGTGCTTGTTACCGTCTTCGGGCATTTAGCCACGGCTGTATTGCTTGTGCTGAACAATTCTGATGTGGCAATTTTTGGTTGGTGCACCAGCTTTTTATTAATGATCGGTTTCATTCAGCAGCCTGCCTTAAGATCCATTATTTACGCCATTCCTACTTCTCTTGGAAATCTATTTAGGTTCCCGCTAGAGCTGGGGGCTGCCATTCCAAAGGGCGAGGCAAAGCTCGGGAAAGTGAAAAGTGCCTGGCGTTTTGTACGCCTCTCCATTTTACCTTTTCTGGTGCTTGGTGTGTTTTACTGGATTTTTAAATTTTCCAATCATGTTTTCGATTCGTTTACTAGCGACATTTGGACTGGCTTCCTAACTTGGCTGGAGCAGGTATTTAAAAATATTTCACTGCTCAGGGTCTTGTTTATCTTATTGGGTGCCGTGCTTACTGCGTGGTTTTTGTTCAATGCACAAATTAAAACCTTTCTCAAACGTGAAGCCGGGCTCAGCGATTTTGTCAAGCGGGTACGCCAACCTTTTACCCCAGCTACTCCACGCAGAGATTACAGTATGTATTCCGGTGCCAGTGTTATTGAGGAGCCGAAGACAGGTCTGCAATTGGGCTTAAAGAACGAATACAGATCCGGTGTTATGTTAGTTGTTATGGTCAACCTATTGTTGCTGATTGTAAACAGTATTGATGTTTGGTGGGTGTGGTTTAATTTCGAATATAAAACGGTTGTTAACCTTAAGCAGTTTGTGCACGAAGGCACTTACCTGCTAATTTTAAGCATCCTGCTTTCCATGGGCATCCTCTTGTATTTCTTTCGCAGGAATCAGAATTTTTATACCGGTAAAAAATGGCTAAAACGTTTAGCTTATATCTGGATTGTTCAGAATTGCATTTTAGCCATATCGGTGGGTGTACGCAATTTCCACTACATAAATCATTACGGATTAGCATACAAACGAATTGGTGTTATCATTTTTCTTCTGCTCATCATAATTGGCTTAATTACGCTGTATCTGAAAATCAGAGATCGTAAGTCTGCATTTTACTTATTACGTATAAATTCCTGGAGTGTATATGCAGCGCTTATTTTTACCTGCACTGTTAGTTGGGATTCATTAATAGCCAGGCACAATTTGGCACACAATTATAAACAACCAATCGACATGGTATTCCTTTTATCGCTTTCCGACAAAACACTTCCAATAATTGAGAGTCATGCTGGGCATATAGATTGGCGTGAAAATATAACCATCTATAGAAATGGGAGCGGAATCACTTTTAGAAAGTATTATGAGCAAAGAAGAAGTGCATTTCTTGCAGGTAAGGAGCAAGAACCAAAGCTGGCATGGAATTATGCCGAGTACAAAGCCTACAAAAGTTTAAAAGAGCAGGAGAAGGAGGATTGGGTTTGGTAATTCAGGAGAGACAAATAAAACTATGGGTGATGGTGTTTATGCTGGGTTTGGTCTTCAGTGGACTTACTGCTTTTCCCGTTATCACCGGGATTAATTTTCTGCAATCACTTTTTGTGGGGCAGTCGCATATGCTTGCAGAGTGGATTCGTTTTGTGGCCGATGGAATGAATGAGAGTTATGCAAAGTATCCATTCATAGCATACGGAACCGACTGGCTTGGTTTTGCGCATTTGGCTATTGCTGTGTTTTTTATTGATGTTTATAGAAATCCTCTGCATGCAGAGTGGACCGTAATTAGTGGGCTTATTGCTTGTGTGGGCATTATCCCTTTGGCACTTATTGCGGGCAGCATTCGCGAAATCCCATTTTTCTGGCAAGTAGTCGATTGCTCCTTTGGTGTTTTTGGTGCAGTGCCTTTACTCATTATTTATGCAAATATTAAGCGATTAAAAAAATAAGCGCATGCAGTTCTTAAGCGGTTTTAGAATGAATTACCTGATGTTTGTTTTTTGTGCATCGAAGGAAGTGTGCGCGAAAAACATGGTGCGTCTGATTCATCTGTTTTGCAGCCATATCTTGTATTTAACCTTTTATTGCATTGCCCAGAAATGCAAACGCTTGTGGTAGGTTCATCCAATTGGTTAAAAACATGACATCCGCTATTTGCTAAACTCCGCTACAATTGTAATTTCATGGCGAGTTTAATTTATGAGATTAGCGAAAATTATAGCACAGTATTTTCCTGATAAGGAATTATTCAATGTGGCGCCTTTTGGCTCAGGACACATTAATGATACTTATCGGGTGCAATTTGTAAGTGAAGCGCAGGAGTATATTCTTCAAAGAATCAACACGGATGTATTTACACGGCCTGAGCAAATAATTGCCAATCACGAGCGCCTGATGAAACTGGTTGATGCAGCGGCTGAATCCATAGAAATTCCCATGCTGTTCCCAACAGTTGCTGGCAACTATCTGCATAAATGCGAAGCCAATGACGCCTGGCGCATGACGCACTTTATTAAGGAATCTTGCGCCATTGAAGTGCTTGAGAATAACAATCAGGCTTTTGAGGCAGGAAGAGGCTATGGATGGTTTGCAAAGAAAATGGCCTCGGAGGATGCTGGTCAGTTTCATGAAGCAATTAGCGATTTTCATAGTGTATCATTTCGGATGCAACAATTGCAGGAGAGCATAAACAATAATACAGCGGGTAGATTGAGTGCTGTTCAAGACTTGGTGGATTTCTATCTTCGAAGAGCAGCTCAGCTGAACAAACTGGAACAACTCATTAAGGCAGGATCAATACCTTTGCGGGTGGTGCACAACGACACCAAGATAAATAACTTGCTTTTTAGAAAGGACAAGGTAGCTGCGGTTATTGATCTGGACACGGTTGGTCCGGGCTCTGTTTTATACGATTTTGGCGATTCCATAAGAACAATTGCTAATACTGCTGCAGAGGATGAGCAAGACTTAAGGCAGGTGAAATTTAATATTGAAGCTTATGCGCATTTTGCCAAAGGATACCTTGGCGAGTTACGCAATACACTTAAGGCAACGGAATGGCAGCATTTATACCAAGCGCCGGTTTTGATGACTTTTATAATGGGCATTCGGTTTTTAACTGATTACCTCAACGGCGATGTGTATTACAAAACGGCTCATGCCGATCATAACGTGCAGCGAAGCCTGGTTCAGCAAGAGCTAATAATTCAGATGGAACAGGCACAGCAGCAGATGCAGAACATTATCACGGATTATCATCACTAAAAGATAGCACCATGAAGAAAATTACAATCCTCCTTTTTGTAGCAAGCATAACCTGCCTAATGGCTTGTCAGCCACAAACAGAACCTGGGAATGCAAGCAGCGAGGAAAAGACATTTACAGCCCGCGAGCTTTTTAAAGAACCTACCAGACCCGAAGGACAAAAAGATGTGCTGGAGTTGCGCTGCGATCCTATTGATACGGTGCGTATGGCAATTATAGGACTAGGTATGCGTGGCGAAGGTGCAGTGCATCGTTATAATTTTTTGGAAGGTGTGAAGATTGTTGCTCTATGCGATGTGGTTCCGGAAGCGGTAGCGAAATGCCAGCAAATGTTAGCCGAGGCGGGAAAACCCAAAGCGGATGAATACACCGGTGCCGAAGATTGGAAAGTGATTTGCGAGCGCCAGGATATTGATTTGATCTATGTGTGCACACATTGGGATTTGCACACGCCCATTGCGGTTTACGCCATGGAACAGGGCAAACATATTGCAACCGAGGTGCCTGCTGCTTTAACAATTGAGGAGTGCTGGCAATTGGTTAATACGGCGGAAAAAACACAACGCCATTGTATGCAGCTGGAAAATTGTAATTACGATTTCTTTGAGATGGCGACACTGAATATGGCAAAGCAAGGCGTGTTTGGCGAAATTGTACATGCCGAGGGTGCTTATATTCACGATTTGCGCTGGCTTAATTTTGATGAGAAAAATGGTTACTGGAACATGTGGCGCTTAAAGCATTTAGAGAAGGAAGATGGAAATACTTACCCAACCCATGGATTTGGTCCTTTGTGTCACATCATGGATATACATCGCGGCGATAAGTTGGATTACCTGGTTTCTGTGTCAAGCGACCAGTTTGGTATGACCGCTTATGCGAAGGAGAAGTTTGGCGAAGATTCAGAATATGCAAAAATGAAATATGCCAAAGGAGACATGAATACTTCCAT